>NZ_JBFTLQ010000162.1:0-6775 GCF_056396525.1 Cupriavidus sp. 05T41 | reverse complement strand
GCGCTCGGCGGCGGTCCCGGCAAAGTCGCGCGCCAGCGCCTGGGCCGTGCGGCGCGGGTCCAGCGGCACCACGCGCGGGCGCACGCTCATGCCGCGGCCTTGCTGCCGGGCAGCACGTCGTTGGCGATCATCTCGCCGAACGGTCCGGTCAGGTTGGTGGCGCCGCCGCGCGCAAGGCTGGCATACGGCTCGGGCAGCAACGGGAACACCAGTTTGGCGAAACGGTAGGCTTCCTCCAGGTGCGGGTAGCCCGAGAAGATGAAGCTCTCGATGCCAAGATCGGCATACTCCTTGATGCGCGCCGCGACCTCCTGCGGGCTGCCCACCAGCGCKGTGCCGGCGCCGCCGCGCACCAGGCCMACGCCGGCCCACAGGTTGGGATAGATCTCGAGCTGGTCGCGGCGCCCGCCATGCAACTGCGCCATGCGGCGCTGGCCGACCGAATCGAAGCGCGCGAACGATGTCTGCGCGGCGGCGATGGTCTCGTCGGATATCTGCGCGATCAACTGGTCCGCGGCGCGCCATGCTTCCTCGCTGGTGCGGCGCACGATCACGTGCAGCCGCACGCCGAAGCGCACCGTGCGCCCGAGCCGCGCGGCGCGCTCGCGCACGTCGGCGATCTTCTGCGCCACCGCGGCGGGCGGCTCGCCCCAGCTCAGGTAGACGTCGACCTGCTCGGCCGCCAGTTCGTGCGCCTCTTCCGAGGAGCCGCCGAAGTACAGCGGCGGATAGGGGCGCTGCACCGGCGGATAGAGCGCCTTGGCGTTCTCCACCTTGATGTGCTCGCCCGCGAAATGCACTGCCTCGCCTTCGAGCACGCGGCGCCATACGCGCAGGAATTCGGCCGACGCGGCATAGCGCTGGCTGTGATCCAGGTAGAGGCCGTCGCCGCGATTCTCGTCGGGATCGCCACCGGTGACCACGTTGATCAGCAGCCGGCCGTTGGTGATGCGGTCCAGCGTGGCCGCCATGCGGGCCGACACCGTGGGCGAGATGATGCCCGGGCGGATGGCCACCAGGTAGCGCAGCCGCTCGGTCCAGGGCGCGACAGCCGAGGCGATCACCCAGGAGTCCTCGCAGGAGCGTCCCGTGGGAATCAGCACGCCGTAGTAGCCGAGGTCGTCCGCGGCCTGCGCGATCTGCTTCAGGTAGCGCAGCGAGACCGGCCGCGCGCCTTCGGTGGTGCCGAGGTAATGGCCGTCGCCGTGGGTGGGAAGGAACCAGAATACGTTCATCGCCGGCGTGCTCCTCAGGCGGCGCGCTGCAGCGCCGTGCGGCGGTGCGCGGCAAACAGCGGCGCGGCGCGATCGGCGGCCAGGCGGATGCGCTCGGCCAGCGCGGGGCTGCTCACCTTGTAGTGCTCGAACTCGCCGGGGCTGCCGTACACGCCGATCGGCAAGGTCAGCGCCTGCATGAAGCCGAACAGCGGCCGCAACTGGTGCTCCAGCACCAGCGCGTGGCGGTCGCTGCCGCCGGTGGCGGCCAGCAGCACCGGCTTGTCGACCAGCGCCTCCTGCCCGATCAGGTCGAACAGGTGCTTGAAGTGGCCCGGATAGGAACCGCGGTAGACCGGCGCCGCCACCAGCAGCAGGTCCGCCTGCTCGATCGCCACCAGCTCGCTTTCGATCTCGTGGGGCAGTTCCGCGCGTGTCAGCGCGGCGCCCAGAGGCCGCGCGATGTCGCCCAGGTTGACGATGCGGCGCTGGATCGCGAGCCGCGCGTCCAGCTCGTCCAGCAGTGCCTGGACCAGCGCCAGCGTGCGCGACGGTTGCTGCGCGCTGCCGTTGACGGCAACTACGTTCAGCGGTTTAGCCATTGAGAAAACCTCCTGAGGAATGGATCCGGATTGACGCCGCGGGGAAAACGATCGGCCGTCCGCCGGCGCTTGCCGCGTGCGCTTGTCGGCTGACGACGCAAGAAGCAAGCCCGCACGGATCGCCCGCGATTGGAGCTATCCGCGGCCATTTGCGGCCACCTGCGACGATCGGCGGCGCGATCGCAGCAGCTGCAGGCGCAGCTTGTTGAATCGCTGTTGCACCGGCAACAGTGGCGGCGCGTGCCCGCGCTGGCGAGGACTCGGGGAGCCGCGCGGGTAGCCGCGCCTGGAGCGGGAAAGACATGATTCGGGATGGGCGGGTTATCAGGCCGCTGGATACGCGGCGAGCCCGCTATGGACTGGTTGGCTTGCCAAGCTCACACGATAGCCGAGCGGCGCCCCGCGCCGAAGCGCGCATTTCGTCTATGCATAGAGCAGCGGCCCGCATATGGGTATGCGGGTGTCGGGCATGCGGATGCGGGACGAGCGCTGGCTCAGCCTTGCGCACCCGGTTMGCAATGCACGGCGAGCCAGACCGAAGGCTGCGCCGCATCGGTCCAGGCCACGCGATGGCGGCAATGCGCCGGCAGATACAGCCAGTCGCCGGGCAGCAGGCGGCGCGCTTCGGCTTCGCCATCGATGTGCAGGCCGGCGCTGCCGCTGAGCAGCAGCACCCATTCGTCCTGCGCGCTGTCGTACCAGAAGTCCGGCGGGCTGGCCTGGCCATTCGAGACGATGCGCTCGATTTTCAGGCCAGGGCGCTCGAGCAAGGCGTCGAAGCGCTCGGCGGCGCGCTCCACCGGCACGCCGGCCAGCAGATTGCCATGCGGGATTGCCGGCGGCGTGGCGCCGGCCGGCTTGTCTGTCGTGTCCATCATCGTCTCCACAGCGCGGGCGGCCGGCATGGCGCAATGCATGCCGGTCCCGCATTGTGCCGGCTCACGCGGGCAAATTGTGCGCAGGTGTGCCGAGGCGTGCCGGGCGGCTCGCCGTACGCGTTCTCAGCGGCCCGGCAGATGCGGCAAGCCTTCGCTCTCGGCCAGCATGAGCTGGTGGGCCTGGCGGGTGGACTTGTTGAGCTGGGCCTGGGCGGTGACGCGCAGGCCCTCGAGCCGGGCCAGTTCCCTGCGCACCTGTTGCTGGCGGCTGCCCAGCGCMTGGTCCTGCATGGCAACGCGCTGCAGGTCGCTGCGCAGGCGCTCCGCTCTCTGCTCCGATTGCTCGAACATCCGCGCCATCTGCTCGTTCCTTGCCTTGACCAGCGCGCAGCGTGCCTCGCCCTCGGCCCAGCGCCGTGTACGCTCCTCGAAGTGGACGAAAACCGACTCGCTGGCCTCGTGATCGACGGAAGTCATCACGCGCCAGGGAGAACCGTCCTGGTAGAGCACGGTATAGAAGACCATCTCCGCGGCGTGGAAGAACAGGACCACTGAGTAGCCGAAGCTGCGGAACACGCGGAATTCCGTCAGCGCGTTCTGCTCGACGAGTCGCTCGAACCCGGCGATGTCGGCCACCTTGACGGTGCGCGCGCCGGACTGGGCGGAGGCGACCGCCACCGGCAGCAGCCGCGGGAACTGGCGCGGGCCCTCTTTGCCATCGGGCTGGCCGGTCGCGGGATCCGCAAGCTCGCTGCCATCGATGGCGTCGTTGGCGTCGATGGCGTCGATGGCGTCGGCATCCTCGCCAAGGACCTGCCTGAGCGGAGGCGGCTCATAGTTGTCCGCATCCAAGAACTGTTCGGCGACATTTTTCACTGGAGATCCTTTAGCGCTCGGGAACCGGTTGCAGAGATGTCAATCCCACTGGCGCTGTCGTGCGCAGCGCATCTGATTGGCCATGATCGCCTTCTGCTCGCACTCGGCGACGACCCGCAGCGTCGCCTCCTGCAGTAGCGAGCCCTGCGTCAGCACGGTGGCGAACGCCTTGAGCTGGTCGAGGGAAAGGGAAACCRGGATTGTCTGTTCTTCGCCCATGCTGGCCTGCCGAAGTTCGATGACCCCAGCATATTGGAGGCGGCGCGACGCGCAGGCGGACATTAGCGAGGAAAAGATGGCGCTATTCGGCCATTGCGCACGGGATGTGCGTCTTCTTGCATGCCGGCAGCCCGGCAAGGCGGGATCGGCGCCGCAAACCCCGGCCCCGACCCCGCCGCGGTCTAGTCGCCGGAGCCTGGCGCGAGCACGTCGCGCGCGCCGTTGCGGCCCATCGGCGAGACCAGGCCCGCCACTTCCATCTGCTCGATCAGGCGCGCCGCGCGGTTGTAGCCGATGCGCAGCTGGCGCTGCACGGCGGAGATCGACGCGCGCCGCGTATTGAGCACGAAGGCCGCGGCTTCGTCGTAGAGCGGATCTGCCTCGATATCGCCACCGCCTTCGCCGAACAGGTCGGCGGCCGCGGCCTCGCCCGGGTCGCCGGCGAGGATCGCTTCGTCGTAGTCAGGCTCGCCGAACTGCTTCCAGTGCTCGACCACGCGGTGCACTTCCTCGTCGGCCACGAAAGCGCCGTGCACGCGCTGCGGGTAGCCGGTGCCGGGCGGCAGGAACAGCATGTCGCCCTKCCCCAGCAGGCTCTCCGCGCCCATCTGGTCGAGGATGGTGCGCGAGTCGATCTTGGACGAGACCTGGAAGGCCACGCGGGTCGGGATATTAGCCTTGATCAGGCCGGTGATGACGTCCACCGAAGGCCGCTGCGTGGCGAGGATCAGGTGGATGCCGGCCGCGCGCGCCTTCTGCGCCAGGCGGGCGATCAGTTCCTCGATCTTCTTGCCGGCCACCATCATCAGGTCGGCCAGTTCGTCGATCACCACCACGATCAGCGGCAGCTTGCGCAGCGGCTCGGGCGCGTCCGGCGTGAGCGAGAACGGGTTGGGCACGTGCTCGCCCGCGGCCTCGGCGGTGCGGATCTTCTGGTTGAAGCCGGCCAGGTTGCGCACGCCMAGCGCGGACATCAGGCGGTAGCGTTTTTCCATCTCGCCCACGCACCAGTTGAGCGCGTGCGCGGCCTGCTTCATGTCGGTGACCACCGGCGCGAGCAAGTGCGGGATGCCTTCGTAGACCGACAGCTCCAGCATCTTGGGGTCGATCATGATCAGGCGCACATCGTCCGGCGTGGCCTTGTAGAGCAGCGACAGGATCATGGCATTGACCGCCACCGACTTGCCCGAGCCGGTGGTGCCGGCCACCAGCAGGTGCGGCGCGCGCGCCAGGTCCGTCAGCACGGGATTGCCCGTGATGTCCTTGCCCATCGCCAGCACCAGGTGCGAATTGTGCGCGAGGAAGGACGAAGCCGCCACGATCTCGGACAGGCGGATCATCTGGCGCCGCGCATTGGGCAGTTCCAGGCCCATGCAGGTCTTGCCGGGAATGGTTTCCACCACGCGGATGGAGGTCACCCCCAGCGCGCGCGCGAGGTCCTTCATCAGGCCGACCACCTGCGCGCCGCGCACACCCATCGCGGGGTCCACCTCGAAGCGCGTGATCACCGGGCCGGCCGAGGCGCCGACCACCGACACCGGCACCTTGAACTCGGCCAGGCGCTGCGCGATCAGGTTGCCGGTTTCCTGCAGGCGTTCTTCGCTGACCTGCTCGACATCGGACGAGGCGGCCTCCAGCAGCGCCAGCGGCGGCAGGCGGTAGTCGGCGATGCGGGCGGGCGCAGGCGTGACGGCGATGGCCTGCGCGGGCGGCAGCGCCGGTGCAGCGGGGGCCAGCGGCACGGTCTTGCCGACCACGGCGGGCAGTACGATACGGGGCTTCGGCGTGGGGGCGGCGGGAGCCGTCCCGGGCTGTGGAGCGGGCGCKGGCGCGGCCGCGGCCGTTTCCATTTCCGGCGCCGGCTCGGGCTGCGCTACGGCTTCGGCTTCGGCTTCGGCTTCGGCTTCGGCTTCGGCTTCGGCTTCGGCTTCGGCTTCGGCTACGGCTACGGCTTCGGCTACGACTTCTTGTTCGGATTCGGTGATTTCGGGTGCGTGGACAACATGACCCTCCGGCCCGGCGCCGGCACCTGCATCCGTAGCGGCATCGGCATCGATATCCGTCCCCGCTCCAGACTCGGCCCCTGCCCGGGCTCCCGCATCGTCGGCAACATGCAGCCCTGCTTCTGGCTCTACTTCCGGCTCCACCTCCGGCTCCACTTCCGGCTGCRCTTGCGGACCGGCCCGGTCTGCCTCGGACGCCATCTGGCCGGCGGCCACGGCAACGCTTTGCGCGATGGCGGCAGTTGCAGCCGCCGCGATGCTCTCGCCGCGATGCTCGACCAGCAGGTTGGCATCGAGCACGCTGTCGGCGCCCTCTTCCGTGCCAGTCTCCGTGCCGGTCTCCGTCCCGGCTATCGCCTCCGGCTCGTCCGCGGCGGGCGCCTCCAATGCGTCAGCGAGCAGGATGGGCTCGCGCAACGCAGCCGGAGCCGCTTCGGCGATCGCCGGCTGCGCGGCCTGAATACCGGCGGTATCCGGTGCGGCGTCGCTATCGGTGGCGCCAGGCGTTCGGGCCTCGACCTGTTCGGCCAGGTCGGCTTGCTCAACTATCCCGGCTTGCCCGACCGTCCCGGCCACCGGCGCATCCGCCCCTGCGTCCGCCTGCGGCGCCGCTTGCCGGCCGGCAGCCAGCGCCTTCAGTTCGGCCAGCAGCGTCTCCGCCTCCTGGCGGATCTGTTCCAGCGTCACATCATGCGTCTCGACGCCGATGCCGGCGCCGGCGGCGGCAGCAGCGGGTGGAATGGCCACATCCTCCGCGGACAGCACAGCCACCGGCTGCAGCGTTTCGGGGGCCGTGGCCGGGGCATCGGCCACCAGGACATCGGCCTCGGGCGTCTCGGTGGCGGCTTCCGCGGCCGACTGCGCTTGCGGCTGGGCGATGACGTCAGACCTGGCGGCCAACGGTTCGTGTTCGGGGGCCGCCGCGGACTGCGCGGTTGTTTGCGCGATGCCGGCCGCGGCGGGCTCGGCCGCGGGCGGGGACC
>NZ_JBFTLQ010000161.1:0-6819 GCF_056396525.1 Cupriavidus sp. 05T41 | reverse complement strand
CCAGCGTGTCGCGTGATAGCAAAGACTCCGGTGTTGCTCTGTTGGTTTTCGCCTGGCAGAGGCTTGGCCGGAATTCGTAAATATTTGAAGCCTAAGATATTTACCAATCCCGGCCAAGCCTCTGACAGTCCGCGACACTMTTTGGCTTATCAACCCTACCCTCGCCTACGCCGACTGGCAGCGTCGCGAGGCCGCCGGCGCGGATCGGCGGCCTTTGCCGCCCGCTCGATTGGGCAGCACCAAGCCATGTTCKGGCACTTCCGACGCCATCGACGTGGCGAATCTACGTGGCCCTAATCCGGTTGAAGGTTCGCGTGCTGGCCAGGCTAGGCCAAGCAGCTTGCTCACGTCCTCTTGACTTCGGCCGGCGAGCAGCAGGCGTAGAACTGGTCAGAAGCTGCGTCGCCGCTGAATCAACCAAGTGCCCGCATGCAATCGGCGCATAGTTGCGATCTGCGACCTTCGTTCTCCCCGCAGGTTGGCGATAAGCTGTTTTTCCTGTGCCGCCACCCAATGGCAGGGTCAAACACTAGTACTCAGATCCGACGGGAACTTCGTAATGGGGCTCGGTAACGGCCGTTCTCATTGTGACGAACTCTTCGGCTGCCGTGGGGTGGATGCCGACAGTGTTGTCGAACTGAGCCTTCGAGGCGCCCGCGCGCATTGCCACGGCAAAGCCCTGTACCACTTCACCCGCTTCTTCACCGACCATGTGTACCCCGACCACGCGGTCGGTGTCGGAGTCGACCACAAGCTTCATCAGCGTACGCGTCACCCTGCCACTCAATGTATGCTTTAACGGGCGAAAGGTACTGCGGTAGATTGCTACCCGGTTGAAGCGTGCGCGTGCTTGTGTCTCGCTCAGGCCTGCGGTCGCGATGTTCGGATGGGTGAACACCGCCGTCGGAATGGTGGCGTAGTCCATGTGAAGTGTGCCGCTACCGAACAACCTGTCTATGAGCACGGTCGCTTCCCGCAGCGCGACAGGTGTGAGTTGTACGCGGTCGATCACGTCGCCCACGGCATAGACCGACGGCACGCTCGTCTGAAACCAGGTGTCGACCGCAATGGCGCCGTCGGGTGTTAGGGCGACGCCGATCTCTTCTAGTCCAAGTCCACTCGTGTTCGGCTTTCGGCCGGTCGCGCAGAGAACGGCGTCTGCCACAATCCGCTCGCCGTCACTCAGCGTGACGATGCGATGCCCGGCCTCAGTCTGTACCTCTCGTACGGTAGAGTTGAACCGAAACTCGATACCATCTTTTGCCATCTCTCCTTGCAGGAACTCCCGGACGTCGTCGTCGAAGCCGCTGAGCAGTCCCGCGCCACGGTGTACCAGTATTACCTCGGCGCCAAGCGCACGGTAGATTGAAGCGAATTCGCAAGCGATATAGCCACCGCCGACCACCAGCAATCGTMGGGGCACTTGCGGAAGATCGAACATCGCGTCCGATGTCATCACCAGTTCCCGGCCGGGGATGTCAGGAAGGCTCGCACACGCGCCGGTGGCGACTAGCACATGCTCTGCCGTTATMCGTTGATTTCCGATTACGACCGTGTGCGCATCGGCCAGCCGAGCACGGCCGTGAAGAACCTCGACGCCACCGGTCGCAAGCATATGCTCGTAGATCTCATTGAGGCGAGCGATCTCTGCCGCACGTCGATGCTTGAGTGTGGGCCAATCGAGTAGCTGGCCGGTTGGCAACGCCCAGCCAAAGCCGGTTGCCTCCTCGAAAGCGTGCGCGTAGCTCGCCGCGTAGCTGTAAAGCTTCTTGGGAATGCAACCGGCATTGACGCACGTGCCGCCCATGGCACCTTGCTCCACCAGGGCGACGCGTGCGCCGTGCCCAGCTGCCAGGCGAGCAGCGCGCACACCTCCGCTGCCACCGCCAATCACCAGGATGTCGACGTCGAAGGCCTGCATGTTCTTCTTGATTTGGTTCTGCATAGGAAGCTCCGTGAGCCGGTCAAACCGGCAAGTCCCAGCGAATGAGTACGCGGAATACCGGGCTGACTATCGTCKAAAGCAGACGCATCAGGCAATGCCGTGGGGGTAAAGACGCTGATTAGCGTTTTGAATGACAGCCGCCGCGCAGTGGCTACTTGCAGAACAATGCCGTGTTGACCCCGCGCAACCAGCGGTTACCGGGGTCACCATGTTGGCTACGGTGCCAGTGCTGTTTCACGTCGTAGTGAGGGAAGTCGAAGGGAGGGGCAAGCAGACGCAACTCGGCGTGATCAGCGTAGACCTCGCCGATCGATTGGCTTACKGTGGCAATCAGGTGCGTTGTGGCGATCACGTGCGGAATGCTGAGGAAGTGCGGACAGCATAGCTGCGCATTTCTTTGGATGCCGTTCTCCCGCAGATATCGCTCTACGAGATCATGAGTGCGGCTCTCGGATTGCACCACCGCGTGGGAGGCTCGGCAGTATCGTTCCCGAGTTAGGGTTCTGACAGCGAGTGGGTTGTTCCTTCCAGCAAGGCAGACGAAGCCGTGAGTGAACAGCCGCTGCTGGTACATGTCCGTGCCGGAAAGGTCTGGCAAGTGCCCCATTGCGAGGTCTACTTCGCCGCGCTGCAGCCCCTCGCCGAGTTCGCGCGGGCTCAATGATACGGTCTTGACGCTCACATGGGGCGCCACGCTAGCCAAATGCCGTAGCAGCCGCGGTAGGAACGTCAGCTCACCAATATCCGACATCGCGATAGTGAAGGTCCGTTTGCTCGATKACGGCTCGAACTGCGGTGTGACAAGGATACGCTCCCGTACCCCGGCGAGCATGTCCTGTATGACCGGCGCGATGTCGACCGCCCGGGCTGATGGCTGCATGCCAGCGTGGGCCTTGACGAAAAGCACGTCTCCCACCTGCTCGCGCAAGCGCTTCAGCGCATGCGACAACGCGGGCTGGCTAAGCCCGAGCTCTTCCGCAGCCCTTCCCAGATGGCGGTGACGCCATAAGGCGTCGAAGATACGCATCAGATTAAGGTCGAACTGATCCATGCGCAGAATGAAGCGATCCGTTGCTGAGTCGATGCGCGCCGGTGCGCGCGGAACGGGAGCGTCCGCCAGGCTCGCTACCGTGAATGCCTCATGGTAGCRACGCCATCGGGAGCCGTGCGAAGCTTAACATACCCGCTGTGGCTGAGTAGTGTCATCCCTTTTCTCGGAGTCAGTAGCGACGTGCATACCATCTTCGGCAGCGACGCAATCGGGCGACGCGCGCCATTGCCGCACATATGCCGGCGCGGTGAACAGCCATGCCAGCCGGTCGTAGTATTCGGATGGCGTTCGACCCTCAAAGACCGAATTGCGTACTAGACGCTCGACACCGCCAGCATGGTAGATCCGGTCCAGCATCAGCGATGAAATCTGAACGCGCGCCGACCGCACGATCCGCACATCCTGATACCTCTGAAACGCCTGTTCGCAGGCGCCATCTGCGGCGTCCAGCTCTGTGGCGAGCGAGATCGCATCTTCGAGCGCCATGGCAGCACCCTGTGCAATGTACTGCACCATGGGATGTGCTGCGTCGCCCAGCAGGGTCACACGGCCGGCGGTCCAGTTAGCGACTGGCGCGCGTTGACGGAGCACGTAGCGCTGGAACACCGGGGCCAGCGACAACACGCGCCTGGGTTCCGGGGCCCAATCCGCGAATGCGGCKGCGGCCTCCTCGGGTGACGCCTCGCCTTCTTGCATTTCCCCGCGGTCGGTCCTGACAGTCGCGCCGACATTGAACTGACTCCAGTCTCGTACCGGGTAGTAGATCAAATGCGCATCGGGTCCGGTCCACAAAGTGGGATAGGGATGCTGCAGCTCGGGAGGCATGCGGGATACGGGCACCAGGGCGCGGTAGATCACCGCACCGATTGGCACTKAGTCGCCATCCCCGATCAGTTGCTGCCGGATCCTMGAGTGGACGCCGTCGGCGCCAATAAGCGCGGCTCCACGAAGCGTTGCACCAGCATCCGTGGTGATTGTGACGATATTTCCGTACTGCTCGTATCTGACAATCCTGGTATCAGTCCTCAGTTCGACGAGGGGATGCTGGTCGCACGCCTCCAGCAAGGCGCTGTGCACATCGGCGCGATGTGCTACAGCATAGGGATTGCAAAAGCGCTGCTGAAACTCGCTGCCGCAGGGGATAACACCTACAGGCTCGCCGCTGATGCCATCCATCATCAGCATCTGCTCGATCAACAGCGCCTGTCGTTTGATCTCGGCGCCGACGCCAAGCGCATCCAGCACCGACAAGGCATTCGGCGCGACCTGAAGCCCCGCGCCGACTTGGCCGAAGCGGGGCGCTTGTTCGCATACAAGCACCCGAAACCGCTTCTGAGCTAGCGCCAATGCGCATGCGAGGCCGCCAATACCGCCACCGGAGACGATGATCGGTAGATCGTTCCTGCTCATCTTGGTCATTGAGACTTCCTCCACCTCAGTTCAATCGACTTACTAAGGACCGCCACTCGTGCCGCCTGCCTGAGCCGGCTCGCGGCACGGTTGGCTCAGGCTTCCTGCGGGCGGTAGGCAGCCGCGAACCGCTGGGAGTTGTCGGGAATGGCCTCGCGGTAGGCCGGCCGCTCCTTCGTTCGCGCAATCCAGTCCATCAACGCAGGCTTGGTGGACCAGAGCCCCGACAGGTTCAGCTCTTCGAGCCGATCGATGAACGGAGCCGCCGCAATATCCGCCAACGAGTATTCGCGGCCGCCGAGCCATCGGGTCTCCGTGAGCCGGCTCTCCATGCGTTCCAGAGCACGACTCATATTCAGGCGTGCGGCTTCGACCTTAGCTTCGTCGATCGGCGCGCGTGCTGCGCTAATAAGCTCTTCCGCGCGCGCCTTGTTGGGATGCGCGTCGACCATGGCAACCAGCTCGGCATCCGAGCGCTGCGCCAGGTCGGGACTCATCATCAGCGCGAACGTGGCTGGCCGGATCGCCGGGTGGAGCACATCATCTTCATACTTCACCCAAAAGCGTGCACGGGCGCGTTCGACCGGATCAACTGGCATCAGGCGAACTTCGGGAAATACTTCTTCCAGGTATTCGTTGATGAGCGTGCTTTCGTGGATGGGAACGCCATCATGGACAAGCGTGGGCACAACGCCGTTTGGATTGAGGGCGAGATATTCCGGCCTGGTGTGTTCAAGCTTCATCAGATCGACGAAGTTGCTTTCCCAGGGGAGGCCCTTCTCGGCGAGGCAAAGGCGGACCTTGATTGAACAGAACGAGCGCCAATCGTGATACAGCGTGAGCATGTGAGTCTCCGTGTTCGGTTGAGGTGACCGCAGCGTACGTCCACGCCAATCTTTCGGTCAATCCAAGAGCCCGTGAAAGCGGCATGTGCTCGGAATTTTCAACGCCTCTACAAGCGTGATTCCGGCGTCATTACTGGCCCGCAAGGAGATCATTCGACTTCTGAATAACGGTCTTTCCCGTCGTGCTATTGCCGCACGGTCGCACTTCATCGATCGTGCACCCCACGACGCAGCACAGTGCACAGAACGTCGGTCTATAACTCGATTTTTGAGCATTCTGGAGGATGACTAAGTGATCGCAGATATTCGAAGAACGATAGATGAGTCGCCTATGAGTGAACTTCAGACGATGGCCGTGATCGTCTGCATCGTGCTGAACATGCTMGATGGGTTCGATGTATTGGCAATGGCATTCACAACGGCACGCCTAGCGCGTGACTGGCAACTGAATGGCAAGGAGTTCGGCATGCTGCTTAGCGCGGGGTTGATTGGCATGGGTGCCGGATMAATCTTGATCGCGCCGCTTGGTGATCGATTTGGCCGTCGCAAGCTCATACTGCTCTGCCTCTGCATTGTAGGCAGCGGCATGTTGGTGAGCGCCGCCACCCAAAACGCCATGCAGCTTGCAGCTGTGCGCCTCTACACGGGGCTTGGTATCGGCGGCATGGTTGCGAGCATTACTGTGATCGCCGGCGAGTATGCGTCGAACAAATGGCGTAGTACCTGCATTGTCATGCAGCATACGGGATATGCCGTCGGGGCTGCTGTGGGTGGGGTTATTGCGGGTTACCTGCTGTCAGTCTGGGGATGGCGAAGTGTTTTCGCGTTCGGGGGTCTGGCTACGATTCTGGCCATTCCCATGGCGTTCGCAGTGCTGCCTGAGTCGCTCGACCTCCTGCTGGCCAAGCGCCCTGCCGACGCGCTCGTAAGAATCAATCGCACACTGGCCAGAATGAAGCATCCTCCAATTGCCGCGTTGCCCGCCGCGACCACGGACACCAACGCAGCGAATGYCTGGGAGGGCTGGAGCGCACCGCTCAAGAGGCCATTGCTGGCCCGGACTCTGGCGCTCTGGTCAGCGTTCTGTTTCGTAATTGGCAGCTATTACTTCGTTGCAAGCTGGACCCCCAAGCTTCTGGTGGAGGCGGGCCTGTCAGCCGAGCAAGGTATTACCGGAGGGGTGTTGCTCAATCTTGGAGGCATTGTCGGCTCATCGCTGTTTGGCCTGCTGGCTGCCCGGCTTGGCCTGYGTCAACTGCTCACCATGACGCTGTTGGGCGGCGCCCTGCTCATGGTCGGCTTCGGTGCCAACATCATGTCCCTCAAGATCGGGATGGGGATAGCCGTGCTACTCGGTGCCGCCCTTACGGCCTCCGTTGCTGGACTGTATGCCGTGTCTTTAACGCTCTGGGTTGGCGGAATGATGTCGCCAATCGTGGTTGGGGTGTTGCTGGACATCGGGTGGAGCGTTCCTAGCCATGCCGTGTCTTTAACGCTCTGGGTTGGCGGAATGATGTCGCCAATCGTGGTTGGGGTGTTGCTGGACATCGGGTGGAGCGTTCCTAGCC
>NZ_JBFTLQ010000160.1:0-7169 GCF_056396525.1 Cupriavidus sp. 05T41 | reverse complement strand
ACGTTGGCGATCTTCGAGATCTCGGGCACCGAGGCGATGATCTTGTCCACCGGCACCACCGCCGACTGGTAGGCGGCGGTATTGGTGGCGGCGGCACCGGCGCCAGCGATGGTGCCGCCGGTGCCGATGATCACGATATTGGCCTTGCGGGCTTCGCTGGCCTGTGCCGGCGCGCCGGCGGCAGGGGCGGAGGGAGCAAGCTGGGCATGGGCAACGCCGGTGGTCAGGCTGGCGGCAAGCAGCAAGGCGCTGAGAGTATTAAGACGTGCAAAACGCTTCATGGTTTTCTCCATGCGGTGGATATCAGGCGCTCGGCGAGTGCCCGCCAAATGGTGACGACAGGTGATGAGCGGGCGATGATACGGCAACCAAAAAGCGCCMGGATCCGTATAAGCCCTGATACGTCGATGCAAAATTCGCAGCGAAATATGCGGAAAAATCATCGTCCGGCGATCCCGGCCCGCCTGCCGCTCTCCAGCCCCTCGTGGCGCCTTGCCGATAGCGTGCCGCATGAGTATTTMGCGCCATGCCATGACAAATTCGCATCATAGTCGCCACCTGTCGGCGGTTTATCTAGAGTCGGGTCCTCCCTGATGCAAATTTGCGAGGCGCAATGCAATGACCGCTCGAACCTTTAGAACCGAACATGACCTGCTGGGCGATCGCGAGGTCCCGGCGGACGTCTACTACGGTGTGCACACCCTGCGCGCGGTAGAGAACTTTCCGATCACCGGCACCCCCATCTCCATCTACCCCGAGCTCATCAAGGCCCTGGCCTACATCAAGCAGGCGGCCGCGCTGGCCAACCATGAACTGGGCCTGCTCGACGAGCCCCGCTGCGACGCCATCGTGGCGGCCTGCGCGGAACTGCTCGGGGGCAAGCTGCACGACCAGTTCGTCGTCGACGTGATCCAGGGCGGCGCGGGCACCTCGACMAACATGAACGCGAACGAGGTCATCGCCAACCGCGCGCTCGAACTGCTGGGACACAACAAGGGCGAGTACCAGTACCTGCACCCGAACGAGCAGGTCAACATCGGCCAGAGCACCAACGACGTCTACCCGTCGGCGCTCAAGGTCGCCACCTGGTTCGGCATCCTGGGCCTGGTGGATGCCATGGGTGTGCTGCGGCGCGCCTTCGAGCGCAAGGCCGAAGAGTTCAGGCATGTCCTGAAGATGGGCCGCACCCAGTTGCAGGACGCCGTGCCGATGACGCTGGGCCAGGAGTTCAGCACCTACGCCGTGATGCTCGGCGAGGACGAGGAGCGGCTGCGCGAAGCGGCCCTGCTGATCTGCGAGATCAACATGGGCGCCACCGCCATCGGCACGGGCATCACCGCGCACCCGGACTACGCGCCGCTGATCCTCAAGCGGCTCAAGGAGATCACCGGCATTCCGCTGATGACCGCGCCGAACCTGATCGAGGCCACGCAGGATTGCGGCGCCTTTGTGCAGCTCTCCGGCGTGCTCAAGCGCGTGGCGGTCAAGCTCTCCAAGACCTGCAACGACCTGCGGCTGCTGTCCAGCGGCCCGCGCGCCGGGCTGGGCGAGATCAACCTGCCGGCCATGCAGGCAGGCTCCAGCATCATGCCCGGCAAGGTGAACCCCGTCATCCCGGAGGTGGTCAACCAGATCGCGTTCGAGGTCATCGGCAACGACATCACGGTCAGCTTCGCGGCCGAAGCCGGCCAGCTGCAACTCAACGCCTTCGAGCCGATCATCGCGCACAGCCTGTTCAAGAGCGTGAGCCATCTGCGCAACGGCTGCCTGACGCTGGCCGAACGCTGCGTCAACGGCATCACCGCCAACGAAGAGCGCCTGCGGGCCACGGTCGAGAACTCCATCGGCATCGTGACCGCCCTGAACCCGTACATCGGCTATGCCAACGCCACCGCCGTGGCGCAGGAGGCCCATGCCAMCGGCGGCAGCGTGTACGAGATCGTGCTGCAAAAGGGCTTGCTGACCCGGGAGGAACTGGACCAGATCCTGCGCCCGGAAGTGCTGACGCAGCCGACCCAGCTGAGCCTGGCGCCCCGCGCGCGCTGATCCGGGGGGCAAGGCGTGTCCGGCGCCAGGCAAGGCCCCACCGGCCCCACCGCCCCCGCCCTGCCCCGATTCCGACGGTCAGACCAGGATCTGGCCGCAACTGCTGGAGACAACGCACAATGAAGGCAAACAAGCTCACAACCCGGATCATGATCGCCATGGTCCTGGGCATCGTCACCGGCTATCTCTGCAACCGCCTCGTGCCCGATGCGGCCATGGCCAAGGAGATTGCCAGCTACTTCTCCATCGTCACCGACGTCTTCCTGCGGCTGATCAAGATGATCATCGCGCCGCTGGTGTTTGGCACGCTGGTGGCGGGCATCGCCGGCATGAAAGACGCCAGCGCCGTGGGCCGCATCGGCATCAAGGCGCTCGGCTGGTTCATCACCGCGTCGCTGATATCGCTGCTGCTCGGCATGTTCTTCGTGGACCTGCTGCAGCCCGGGCATGCACTGAACCTGCCACTGCCCGAAATCGGCGCGGCCACCAACCTCAAGACCTCCACGCTGAACCTGAAGGACTTCATCACGCACGTCTTCCCCAAGAGCGTGTTCGAGGCGATGGCGCAGAACGAGATCCTGCAGATCCTGGTGTTCTCGCTGTTCTTCGGCTTTGCCATTGCGTCGTTCAAGGGCAAGGTGGGCCATCACCTGGTGGCGTCGATCGAGGAACTGGTGGCGATCATGCTGCGCGTCACCGACTTCGTGATGCGCTTCGCGCCGCTCGGCGTGTTTGCCGCCGTCGCCGCCGCCATCACGGTGCAGGGCATTKGCGTGCTGTTTACCTACGGCAAGTTCATCGGCGGCTTCTACCTGGGCTTGCTGGTGCTGTGGCTGGTGCTGACCGCGGCGGGCTACCTGTTCCTGGGCACCCGGGTGTTCACGCTGCTCAAGCTGATCCGCGAGCCGACGATCCTGGCGTTCTCCACCGCCAGCAGCGAGGCGGCCTACCCCAAGACCATGGAGCAGATGGAGAAGTTCGGGGTGCCCAACAAGGTGACCGGCTTCGTGCTGCCGCTGGGCTACTCGTTCAACCTCGACGGCTCGATGATGTACCAGGCATTCGCCGCGCTGTTCATCGCCCAGGCCTACAACATCCAGATGAGCCTGACCCAGCAGATCACCATGCTGCTGGTGCTCATGGTCACCAGCAAAGGCATTGCCGGCGTGCCCCGTGCCTCCATCGTGGTGGTGGCGGCGACCCTGCCGATGTTCAACCTGCCGGAAGCCGGCCTGCTGCTGATCCTGGGCATCGACCAGTTCCTCGACATGGGCCGCACCGCCACCAACGTCATCGGCAACAGCATCGCCACGGCCGTCGTTGCCAAATGGGAAGGTGAGCTTGGCGCCGCGCAGGACCCCGATGCCGCGGGGGCCCTGGAGGCCGAGGACATTACCGAGGCGCCGTCGCTACAACCCCGGGCCGTCCAGGCGCGGGTATTCCCTGACACCCCCGCATGAAATCTCATAACGATCACCCCGCCTGAATATGGATTCCCGACCGGGCAGCCGGACTGCCACGGCGGGATTCCTTTCCAATCAATCACTTGCGTAACCCGCATCCCCGCGCTTGCCGTGGCACATCTCTTGCTGAATAGCTCTGCCACTGCAGCACCTGACACAACCAAAACAGAACACGTGGAGACACTATGAGCGCACGAGAAGCGGGCGATCTCGATCCTATCGAGACCGCGGAATGGCTTGAGTCCTTGCAAGCGGTGACCCAGCACCGCGGAGCCGAGCGCGCCAACCAGCTGGTCAATACGCTGGTGGACGAGGCGCGACGCGATGGCCTCTATGTGCCGCGCTCCCTGACCACGGGCTACCGCAACACCATCGCCCCCAAGGACGAAGCGCAATCGACCGGCGACCGCGCCATCGAGCATCGCCTGCGCTCGATCATCCGCTGGAACGCCATGGCGATCATCCTGCGCGCCAACAAGGAATCGTMGGAGCTGGGTGGCCACATCGCCAGCTTCCAGTCGGCGGCCACGCTCTACGACATTGGCTTTGGCCACTTCTGGCACGCGCCCACCGACACCCATGGCGGCGACCTGCTCTACATCCAGGGCCACAGCGCGCCGGGCATCTATGCCCGCGCCTTTGTCGAAGGGCGGCTCACCGAGCAGCAGTTGCTGGGCTACCGCCAGGAGACCGGCGGCACCGGGCTGTCCTCMTACCCGCACCCCTGGCTGATGCCGGACTTCTGGCAGTTCCCCACCGTGTCGATGGGCCTGGGGCCGCTGATGTCGATCTACCAGGCGCGCTTCCTCAAGTACCTGCAAGGCCGCGGCCTGGCGGACACGGCGGCGCGCAAGGTCTGGGCCTTCATGGGCGACGGCGAGATGGACGAACCCGAATCGCTGGGCGCGATCTCGCTGGCCGGCCGCGAGCGGCTGGACAACCTGATCTTTGTCATCAACTGCAACCTGCAACGGCTGGACGGCCCGGTGCGCGGCAACGGCAAGATCATCCAGGAGCTGGAATCGGTCTTCCGCGGCGCCGGCTGGAACGTGATCAAGGTGGTCTGGGGTGGAGGCTGGGACAAGCTGCTGGCCAGGGACAAGAGCGGCCTGCTGCTAAAGCGCATGGAAGAATGCGTCGACGGCGAGTACCAGGATTTCAAGAGCAAGAGCGGCGCCTATGTGCGCGAGCACTTCTTTGGCAAGTACGAGGAGCTCAAGGCGCTGGTCGCCGACATGAGCGACGAGGAAATCTGGGGCCTCACGCGCGGCGGCCACGATCMCGAGAAGGTGTTTGCCGCMTACGCGGCGGCCGTGAAGCACACCGGCGAGCCGACGCTGATCCTGGCCAAGACGGTCAAGGGCTATGGCATGGGCGAATCCGGCGAAGGCCAGATGATTGCCCACCAGGCCAAGAAGATGACGCAGGACGCCCTGCGCGGCTTCCGCGACCGCTTCCAGATTCCGGTCAGCGACGACCAGCTGGCCGACGTGCCCTTTATCAAGCCGGCCGAGGACAGCCCGGAGATGCAGTACCTGCGCGCCCGGCGCGCGGCGCTGGGCGGCTACCTGCCGGCACGCCGCAGCAAGTCCGCCTCGCTGGAGATCCCGCCGCTGTCCAATTTCCAGCGCCTGCTGGACAGCACCGGCGAGCGCGAGATCTCCACCACCATGGCCTTCGTGCAGATGCTGGGCACGCTGGTCAGGGACAAGGCCATTGGCAAGCATGTGGTGCCCATCGTGCCCGATGAATCGCGCACCTTCGGCATGGAAGGCATGTTCCGCCAGCTCGGCATCTATTCGTCGGTCGGCCAGCTCTACAAGCCGCAGGATGCCGACCAGCTGATGTACTACCGCGAGTCCAAGGACGGCCAGGTGTTGCAGGAAGGGATCAACGAAGGCGGCGCGATGTCCAGCTGGATTGTGGCCGCGACCTCGTACAGCACGAGCAACGTGCCGATGATCCCGTTCTACATCTACTACTCGATGTTCGGGCTGCAGCGGGTGGGCGACCTGGCGTGGCTGGCGGGCGATATCCGCGCGCGCGGCTTCCTGCTGGGCGGCACCGCCGGGCGCACCACGCTCAACGGCGAAGGCTTGCAGCACGAGGACGGCCATAGCCACATCATCGCCGGCACCATCCCGAACTGTGTCTCCTACGACCCTACCTTCGCCTATGAAGTGGTGACCATCGTGCGCGAGGGCATGCGCCGCATGTACGAGCAGCAGGAGGATGTGTACTACTACATCACCCTGATKAACGAGAACTACACGCACCCGGGGCTGGCCGAAGCGGGCGCCGGCGCCGGCACCGAGGAAGGCATCCTCAAGGGCCTGTACCTGCTCAAGGACGGCGGCAAGGCCGGCAAGGGCGGGCTGCGCGTGCAACTGATGGGCAGCGGCACCATCCTGCGCGAGGTGATCGCGGCGGCCGAACTGCTGAAGGCGGACTTCAACGTCACCGCCGACATCTGGAGCGCCCCCAGCTACAACGAGCTGCGCCGCGACGGCATGGCCACGGAACGCTGGAACCTGCTGCACCCCACCGAGCCGCGCCGCAAGAGCTGGGTCGAGGCGAGCCTGGCGGGCCATGACGGCCCGGTGATCGCCTCCACCGACTACATGCGCAACTACGCCGACCAGGTGCGCGAATACGTGCACGCCGCCGGGCGCCGCTACGTGGTGCTCGGCACCGATGGCTTTGGCCGCAGCGACTACCGCGCCAAGCTGCGCAGCTTCTTCGAGGTGGACCGCTACCACGTGGCCGTGGCCGCGCTCAAGGCGCTGAGCGATGACGGCGCGATCAAGCCCGCGGTGGTGGCCGAGGCCATTGCCAGATACGGGGTGGATAGCGAGCGCGCAGCGCCGTGGACGGTCTGAGAGGCGAAGGAATAAAGACAATGAACCAAGCCATTGAAATCAAGGTGCCCGACATCKGCGACTTCAAGGACGTGCCGGTGATCGAGCTGTTCGTCAAGGTGGGAGACCTGGTCAAGGCCGAGGACCCGCTCGTCTCGCTGGAGTCGGACAAGGCCACCATGGAAGTGCCCGCGCCGCACGGCGGCGTGGTCAAGCAGATCCACGTCAAGCTGGGCGATGCCGTCAGCGAAGGCAGCGTGCTGATGCAATTCGAAGGCGCCGGGGCCGGCACTGCCGCCGCCGCGCCGGCGGAAGCGGCCAAGCCCAGCGTGAGCGCGCCGCCCGCCCCGGTCAGCGCGCCGGCCGGGCTGGCCGAAGTGCGCATTCCCGACATCGGCGACTTCAAGGACATCCCGGTGATCGAGATCTTCGTCAAGGTCGGCGATACCGTGAAGGCCGAGGATGCGCTGCTGTCGCTGGAGTCCGACAAGGCCACCATGGACGTGCCGGCCCCGCTGGGCGGCGTGGTGCGGGAGATCCGCGTGGAGGTGGGCGATACCGTCAGCGAAGGCAGCATCATCATGGCGCTGGCCACCGGCGATGCGCCGGCGGCGACGGGCGCAGCCCCCGCCGTGGCAGCCGCGCTTGCAGCTACTGCCGCGCCCGCTGGCGCCGCTACCGCTGCCACTACCACCGCCGCTGCCGCATCCGGTGGCGTCGACGAAGCCGCTTTTGCCCTTGCCTACGCCAGCCCGGCGGTGCKCAAGCTCGCCCGCGAGACCGGCGTGGACCTGGGCAAGGT
>NZ_JBFTLQ010000159.1:0-7426 GCF_056396525.1 Cupriavidus sp. 05T41 | reverse complement strand
GACCCGCGCCGAGCGCCTGCCAACCTTGCCGTCCACCGGTGCATGGATTTCCGTATAGGACAGATTGAGATTCGCCAATTCMTGAGCCGCCTCGGCGCGCATCAACGTGCTGGCCGCCTTGTCGCGCTGAGTGCGCAGCACGTCGAGGTTCTGCTCAGTCGTGCTCAACGCGGCGCGGTCATGGGACTGCCGCGCAAGCTGCTCGGCGAGCGCGCTTGAAGCGTGTTGTTGTTCCTGCGTGGTTCCCGCTCCCGCTTCGGAGAGATTCTGGTAGCGCGAGGCGTTCGCTCGCGCAAAGTCGAGCGACGCCTGGTCGGAGCGAAGCGTGGCGCGCGCCTGCTCGACGAGCGAGGGGTGCCGCGCAATCTCGGCGTCGTAGTTTGCTATGGATGCCTTGGCTGCCGCCACGTCAGCCTGCGCACTCGACAATGCGGCCCGGAAATCGCGGTCATCGATACGTACCATCAATTGCCCGGCCTTGACCCACTGATTGTCGTTGACCAGTACCTCGGAAACCTGGCCAGCGATACGCGGCGCCACGAGCGTGAAGTCGGCCGAGACGTAGGCATCATTTGTGGATTCGGTATCCGAGCCGCCAAGAAACCGAATGCAGGCCCATACAGCGATGGCGACGGCAATGACAAGCGCGGCAATGCTAACAATTTTGAGAGGAGATCGTGTGGCGGATKACATGAAAATCGTCCCTTAGTGAGAAGAGGGCGGCGTAGTGCACCATGGGGGATAGATACGCACGGGTAGTATCGGAACAAGAACAAGAAGGGCGACGGCGACGCCTGCCATCACACGATAGAGATCGGCCGAGGTCAGTACCACGGCCTGCTCGTGGATCCGGTGTGCGAGTTGACCGAGACTATGGGTCGCATCGATGCTATAGCTCGTCACCAGCGCGTTGTTGCCCAACTGGTCCACGAGCATGTTCGAATGAAAACGTTCGCGATCTGTACCCAATCCTTCGATAAGACCCGTCGCCACAGCAGCGAAGAAAGTCTTGACCGAGTTGAACATAGCCGAAGCGAACGGGCCTTCCGCTGGCGGCAAGCCCGTCGTGACGCCCATCAGGATCGCCATGATCACCATCGGTTGCGCAACGATCTGTAGTGACTGAAGCAGGTAGAAGTTCTCGCGAACCCACTCGGAGGTCATGAAGCTCCCCATCAGGCACGTCGCGACCATGAGAGAAAGCCCGACGGMCATGACCCATCTATGGTCAACGCGCCGAAGATTCATGAAGGCGGCAGTCAGAGGAAGCGCAACCAATAGCGGGATCGCGACCAGCAACGACAGGGGTGCCGTTTGCAGTGGCCTGTACGCGTGGATGGTGGCGAGATACTGGCCCGGTATGGCGGCGACACCGATCAGCAGTATCACCGCGCCCGCGAGTGTCGTGAGTCCGTGCGCGAAGTTCCTTCGTGAAAGCAGCTGGAGCTTGAAAAAAGGAAGCGGGTGAAACCACTCGTTGACGAGGAAGGCCACAAGCAAGAACGTCCCGCCAAAAAACATCACGCGAATGAACTCGGAATTCAGCCAGTCAAGACGATCACCTTGCAGGAGACCGATCACGAGCATGGCGACCGCCGGGAGTCCCGTGAGGAATCCGGTMCAGTTGAATGAACGGAGTCGTTCGAGTTTGAGCGGATCCGGCGGAAGCCCCTGCTGGATCGCCAGGCAGCACGCTACGCCAAGCGGCACGATTTGCCAGAAGACCATTTGCCAGCCGACATACTCTGTCCACAATGCCGCGAGCGGTGCGCCGAGCRCCGGCCCGAAGGTCGCAGTGAGTGCATACCCGGCGAGCCCGTACAGCTTGACCTTCGGGGGAAGATAGCGCAGCGCCACAATAATCAGCATGGGCGGGAGGCATCCGCCGGCGATCCCCTGGAGGACACGCAGCACATATAGCGTAAGGAGGTTCGGTGCGAAGGGGCAAAGGATCCCGAACAGCATCGTGGCGAGCACGGCGCCGATCGTGAACCGCTTCAGCGTGAAGGTGATCCCGAACCACGGAGCAAACACCATGGTGGCGACGTTAGCCGCCTCGAACAACGTGGTCAGCCAGGTCCCGTCGTCACGTCCGATCGAGAACGCTCCCCGGATATCGGCCAACGCTACCGCGGTGACCTGTTCGTT
The DNA here is from genome assembly GCF_056396525.1 of Cupriavidus sp. 05T41. Taxonomy (NCBI): domain Bacteria; kingdom Pseudomonadati; phylum Pseudomonadota; class Betaproteobacteria; order Burkholderiales; family Burkholderiaceae; genus Cupriavidus; species Cupriavidus sp. 05T41. Next base: position 5,278 of record NZ_JBFTLQ010000159.1, on the reverse strand, counting down.
GAGGATCGCCAGTAGGGACGCGAGCAGCATCCCGATCAGGCCGACGGCGAGACGAAGCGATAGCGAGGCTTGTGCGGGCGTTGGCTGGACAGGAGGGGCCACCTCTTGCTCGGGAACCGGTGCGGGCGGTTCTACKATCGTCAGCTCTTCCGTTCCAGTTGTTGAAGGGTCGGCGGTGGTCATAAGGGTCCTACTAGCTACTCGTGTTCAAGAGGTCATCACATTTGGAAACCACAGCCAGACGCCACGCGCTCACAAGGTTCCAAGATCCGTTCTGGAATAAATCGAGGCAATGACCMCAGCTTTTTGTTAAGTCATTTCGMTCAACGTGTTTTCGCTTTTTGCCGTCGCGTAACCAGTCAACGAATTCTACGAGGCGGGCCAGACCTCTGATAGCGTAAACAGGCGATGTTCTGGGCCATTCTGTTCGTGAATCTTGCCAACATATCCGTCCGGGGCGCGACGAGGTTGAAATAGGGAACCCGCGCCMCGTTTCGAAGCCGGATAAACGCTGCAATTTGCGAAACAGTCAGTTCATCTCCTGCGCAATTAAGCGCGAATTCAAGCTTGCACGACGACGAACCACGAAGATCGATATCGGGTCGCAACCGGCTCAGGCTTCAGGCTGCACCTCGTCAAGAAATTGCGATGCCTCCCGGCGAACAAACCTTCCGTACTCCTCGGAGCACCCCGGTGTCCGCAGGCGGGTCTTCCGGCAGCTTCGCGCCTCGTTCGGACAGTGCCGCGGCTGCCTGGTGTTTGGCCAGCCAAACGATGTGATGTAAAGAAGCCGCATCCCGGCGCTGCTGGCAAGCTTCGTTGCCGTGTCGTAGTCAAGCGGTGCATTCACTGTAGGGGATAGACGGTGCTTCCCGAAGCCCGGCAGGTCGGGTATCGGGCCAATGTGTTTGCGTATCCCGCCTCGGTAACTGTGGATGCCTGGGTGGCGCATTCGCGCCGCGCTATGCGAGCGTCTGCGTCAATATCATGCCGAAGTGCTCGACGGAAGACTCCAGTCCGTTCTGACGGCATTCGAACCCGAATCAACGCGTGTGAACTTGCCTGACGTGGGGGGCGTGGCCCCTGCGCGCGCCGCCGGGTGCCTATTGTTGTAAGTGGATGCTTCGTATTGCGGAAGGCGCCAGCTTTCCAGGAAAAGCAATTAGCCGGCCAGATAAACGACGCGTCGGGATTCGATAGCTTCTATCCGCAAGGTCGCGCTATCGTCGATGCCGCACGGATACCCGGTTTGATTCCAGGTAGCTTCACCGGGAATCCCGGTGYGGGGATCTCCATAACGGGGATCTCCATAAGATTGAAGCGAATCGGCGCGATTCGCGAACGCACGAGACGTTGCGAAGCGACTGGCTTGTCGGCCCTGCCATAGATCCACGGCCACATCCAGCAGTGTGAAAGCACCGTGGTCGATATTGACGAGCGACGAATGCAGCTTAGCGCAGCAACCGCATGGCAAGGATGTCGTAGCCGGCAAATKACTTTTGCGTCCGTGTAAGAAGACGAAGCGCATACGGCAAAGCCCAAGTGGCGCTCGATGGCCAATGCGATGGACACGGTAGGACGCATGGCGGTTCCGTCGATACGACGTGGCCCAAATCTCACATCGATTGGCCAGCCATGGCGCCATGTGCGTGTTTCCGCTGCCGTGTCGACTCACTAGACTTGCCTTGGGGAATGCGGCTGGGAACCTGACCCAGGCGTGGCAGGAAACCGCAGAAGCCCTGGTTGCGCCTCGGGCTAGCCAGGATGGGGCGATCGCCGCCTCGCCATATGTCGCGGTCGAAGTCTGGGCCGGATCCCAAGCAAGGACGGATTCATCATGTTGATTCGGGAACGCCAGGCCTCTTTCTTGTCCGGGGGAAGCGCCCTTGATGTCGAGGGGCAAGCTGAGTTTTATTTGGCCGACCCTGCGCCGGTCACGGGTGCGTGGCGTGCATGGAGCCTCATCGGGCCGCAGCTGCGCGAGATCGTGCGTTCCGGTGCAGGGCTGCTGCATGCGGGGCCGCCCGCATCCGCMGCGACCGTACCCGGCTACCACGCTGCGTACGTGGCGAGGCGGGKCGCGTTTGCTTCGAACGCATTCGCGGAGTAACGGCGCATGCGTGTCGCGATGATGCTGTATGCCGGATTTCGCTTGTTCGAGGTGGCCGGCCCGATGGATGTGTTTCACGAGGCAAACCGGGTGTGGGGCGGAAAATTCTACGAGCAGCATCTCGTCGGGGCGTCGCCCGGGCCTGTCGTATGCTCAAACKGCATGGCGGTGCGCACGACAGAGTGCCTGTTGGATGTGCACACGCCGTTCGACCTTATCGTGGTACCTGGTTCCCCGCTCGCCGGCCTGGGGCATGAGCATCGGGACTTGGTGGATTGGCTCAGCGATGCCGGGCGCAAGGCGGGAAGGCTCGCATCCGTGTGCAACGGCGCCTTCTTGCTCGCGCGTGCCGGTCTTGCCGACCACCGCTGGTTGACCACGCATTGGCGCGACGCGCAACGCCTCGCAACCGAGCATCCCCTGGTACACGTCATGACCGATCTAAGCTGCCTGAAGGACGGTAACCTGTATTCGTCGGGCGGCGTGGGCGCCGCCATTCATCTGGCCCTGGCCCTGGTCAGGGAGGACMTTGGCGAAATCGTAGCGGGAAGCGTCGACAAAGCGTTGTTGACGCCGTCGGGCTGGAGCGCGAAGCGAGCCCATCCGATGCCGCATTCCCTCCCGCGCGGATGCGAYGGCGATGGCCCGGATGGCGACGTCACGGTCAGTMATGGCCCAAATGCGATCCATTTTGGCCCGTGAACGGGCTTCTTGGCTGAGCGCGCGGCTCCGATCGTTGGCAGAATGGTTGCCACGATCCTCACAATTCTTCCAGAAGCACATCAAGAAAGTGCTGGGTGGACTGGGCCAGGRCGGAGAACCCGTCGAAGCMATCGTCCATGAGCTGGTGCCGAACATACGCTGTTCTCGAGTTGGATGGGAAATCGCCCTTTGATCTTGGTCGCTGATATTGTCAGCGCCGGTTTCCATGCGAGCCAGCCGTGACCCGAAMCCCGCACGTWGTTTCACCCATCTCCCTGAAGCCAGCGCACGCAAGCGAATCGATGTCGGGTGCCGACATCATCCTGCGTGTCCTCAGCGARSAGGGCGTCGATACCGTATTTGGATATAGCGGCGGCGCCATCTTGCCGACCTACGACGCTGTTTTCCGTTTCAACGAAATGCACGAGGGARACCCCGAGCGTCAGATCAAGCTCGTGGTACCCGCCAATGAACAGGCCGCGGGCTTCATGGCCGCCGGTTACGCGCGCGCCAGCGGAAAAGTCGGCGTATTCATGGTGACCTCCGGCCCGGGCGCGACGAACGCGGTGACGCCGATCGCCGACTGCAACGGGGATTCGGTCCCGGTCGTSCTGATATGCGGGCAGGTGCCGCGTGCCGCGATCGGCACCGATGCCTTCCAGGAAGCGCCCGTCTTCAACATCATGTCGGCGTGCGCCAAGCAGGTCTTCCTGGTGACCGATCCGGCGAAACTGGAATACACACTGCGGACCGCGTTCGAAGTGGCGCGCACCGGTCGTCCGGGCCCGGTTGTGGTGGATGTGCCGAAGGACATCCAGAACTGGACGGGGCCCTATCATGGGCAAGGTACCTTRCMGTTCCGCGGCTACTCCGATCGTCTTCGCATGGTCGCAAAAGGCGCTCGTCTGGACGAGAAAAAGCGCACCGAATTCTTCGATCTCCTGGGGCAGAGCAAGCGGCCGCTGCTGTATGTCGGTGGCGGCGTGATCACGGCCGGCGCAACGGCKGAACTGCGTCGATTCTCCGAGCGCTACGGGATCCCCGTCGTAACGACGCTCATGGGCCTTGGCGCGATACCGGCGAAACACGAGCTGTGTCTTGGCATGCTCGGKATGCACGGTGCCGCCTGTGCGAACTACGCGGTGGAGGATTGCGATTTCCTGATTGCGGTGGGTGCGCGATTCGATGACCGGGTCGCCGGCGGGCGCCCGGATGCCTTTGCTCCCGGTGCGCGGCATGTCGCGCATATCGATATCGACGAGGCGGAGATCAACAAGGTCAAGCGGACSCACTGGAGTCACATCGGCGATGCGAAGAGCGCRCTGCTGTCATTGATGGAACACGCGCCGGCCGCGCGATCGCCCTCGGACTGGCTCAGCCAGGTGATCGAGCTGAAGCGGACCTATGGCATGAATTACGACAGAAACAGCGCCGCGATTCAGCCGCAGTTCGTGATCGAAAAGCTCAGCGARATMACGGCCGGCCAAGCCATCATCAGCACGGGTGTCGGCCAGCACCAGATGTGGGCCGCGCAGTTCTTCGAGTTCGTCGAGCCTCGCAGCCTTCTGACGTCGGGCAGCATGGGAACGATGGGCTTTGGGCTGCCGGCGGCGATCGGTGCCCAGCTGGCGCGCCCGGACGCGCTGGTGATCGATATCGATGGCGATGGCAGCATCCGGATGAATATTGGCGAGCTGGAGACCGCGAGCACGTACGGGGTTCCGGTCAAGGTGCTGCTGCTCAACAATCGCGGCGACGGGATGATCCGGCAGTGGCAGCGTCTCTATTTCGAGGGGCGATTTTGCGTAAGCGACAAGGCGCTGCATCGCAAGGATTTCGTGATGGCGGCACAGGCCGACGGGTTCGAATTTGCGCGTCGCGTGGAAACGATAGGCGAGATCGAAGRCAGCCTCAGGGCGTTCGTGGAGTTTGACGGACCCGCCTTGCTCGAAGTGATGATCGACGAGAACGCCGACGTGTTTCCGATGGTGGGACCGGGCCAGAGCTACGCGAGCATGCTCACGGGACCGTTCATTCCGTCCCGCTCCGGGCAGGAAACGGGMAATCAGGGGGCGGGGCGCCAGGATGCTGCGGATATGTTCTGACGACGCTGCGCTCCGGCGCGGCACAAGCCGATACGGGCGCTGCGTCCSGCARGCTGCGCWCGCGGCGCCATTTCGCTACTKTCTCCCCGTCCTGGCTGAACTCCATGATTGACGCGAACCTGATTCATAAAGCCCTCGCGAACCGCTTCCGGCGTCAGATCCTGGCGTGGCTGAAGACGCCGAACGAGGTCTTCGTACAGGGCTACATCGATCTTGGTCATGGCGTGCCGTCGACTGTGATTCACGCGCGYAGTGGCCTGTCGCAGTCGACCGTATCGGCGCATGTCGCAACGTTGGTCGAGGCCGGCCTTCTTGTTCAGACCCGGGTGGGGCAGTGGATCCTCCTCTCTCGGAATGAAGA
>NZ_JBFTLQ010000158.1:0-7787 GCF_056396525.1 Cupriavidus sp. 05T41 | reverse complement strand
TGCTCATGGCGTGGGCGTCGAGTTCTTCGGTGACGGACAGGTCTTGGATGGCGATGGTAGTCATGGCAGTTCTCCGGTACTCAGTGATGTGCGAATTCGGTTGGCGCGCTCGGCSGGGCCGGCAGGGCGGCGGCAACATCAGCGATAGATGTTGTTCTGAGCGTTCTGGGTCGAGTTGACATGCGACTTGATGTCGTCCACGAAGGCAGCGTTGTTGCCGTTCATGTTGACCACGTTCTGCGTCTGGCCGATCAGCTGCGAGGCGTTGAAAKTCGAATCGACCTTGACCGAGCTGAACACGGGCATGAAGGGCACGAAGCCGCCGCGCACGCTGCGCATGGCGCGGGCGTCGAGTTCTTCGGTGACGGACAGGTCTTTGATGGCGATGGTAGTCATGGCAGTTCTCCGGTACTCAGTGATGTGCGAATTCGGTTGGCGCGCTCGGCSGGGCCGGCAGRGCGGCGGCAACATCAGCGATAGATGTTGTTCTGGGCGTTCTGSGTCGAGTTGACATGCGACTTGATGTCATCCGCGAAGGCCGTGTTGTTGCCGTTCATATTGACCACGTTCTGGGTCTGGCCGATCAGCTGCGAGGCGTTGAAGGTCGAGTCGAGCTTGACCGAGCTGAACACGGGCATGAAGGGCACGAAGCCGCCGCGCACGGCGCGCATGGCGCCGGCGTCGAGTTCTTCGGTGACGGACAGGTCCTTGATGGCGATGGTAGTCATGGCAGTTCTCCTGGAAGGCGGTTGGCCAGCTGGCCGGGTATCGATTGGGACTTCGGTTCGTTTGCTGCTGAGCATCTTTGCTTCGCTCGGGAGGTACAAACGCATGGAGTGTGCCAAGGCGGGCCATGTCGGCGCGGATCGCCCGCAAACCCAGTCCCCGCCTGGATTTTTTCTTTGGCGCAGCACATGGAACCGGTGCGCGCGMCAGCTGGCACGGCAGTGCGCTGACGGGCGTGGACCAACACAATGGCGCGCGGGTGTTCGCGGGCAACAGACAGCAGCGGAAAACACACGTCAGGGTCGGCACTCGCGGCGACCGGGATTCATGGCGGCGGCGATGGCGGCGCAGGAACGGGAGGAAATGCGGGAAATGAAGGAAGCGCAGAAGGGCGCGGCGGGGAAACGAAGCGCGGGACGATGCCGGGAATGGCGCCGCGCGGCGGCGGTGCGCCGGGCTCTTGTGGCCCGGCTAGCGCAACGCCCCTGGTGCGCCCGGCGAGATCACTTCACGTAGATCGTGATCTTCTTGGAGTAGATCGGCGGATTGTGCGGGATGTGCTTGTCGTCGGCCATCAGCAACTGCAGCGTGTGCTTGCCGGGCGGCAGTTCGATGGTGGTCTCGGTTTCGCCCGCACCGAAATGCAGGTGGTTGCGGTCGTTGGGGATCTCCTTGTCCATCGGTGGCAGATCGGTATCGATGAGCAGGTGGTGATGGCCGCTGTTCGGGAACTTCACGCCGCGCGGCGCCACGCCCATGCCGCGCAGGCCGAACCACACCTTGATCGGCTTGCCGGCCGGCAGGACCTGGTTGTTGTTGGGGAAGCCGATATACAGGTAGGCATTGGGCGGCGCCGGCGTGGGACCGGCCACCGCGTTGTCCGGCATCGCGCCGTTCAGAAGCAGGCTGGCTGCGAGCGCAGCGCCCAGAATGAGCTTACGCATGAACTCTCTCCCGTTKGGTGCCGCCGGGATGGCGGTCCGGGCCTGACAGGCACCGTCAAGCATGAAGCGAAGCGGTCCTGGCAAGGCGCGCGGCCGCAGACGGCACGGTAGTACGGCAAGGCTGTGCAACGACGCCAGGATCTTTTTTGATCGTGCCTCTTATCGAACTGTGATCGTGATCTTCTTGGAGTACACGGGCGGATCGTGCGGCTTGTGATTCGCATCGCCCAGCAGCATCTGCAGCGTGTGCTTGCCTGGCGGCAACTCGATGCGCGCCTCGGTTTCGCCGGCACCGAAGTGGAGGTGGTTGCGGTCGTTGGGGATTTCCTTGTCCATCGGCGGCAGATCGGTGTCGATCAGCAGGTGATGGTGGCCGACGTTGGCCATCTCCACGCCCTTGGGGGCGACGCCCATATTGCGCAGGCCCATGCGCACCCAGAACTTGCCGCCCTCGATCACGGCGCCGTCGGGCGGCCAGATGATGTAGGCCTCGGCATTGGGTGGAGCCGGCGTGGAAAACGAGATCGAAGGCAACGCAGCCAGCAGCGATGCTGCCATGGTGCCGAGCACGGTTCGCCTGTGCATGTGAAAGGCCTCCCTACGACGGTCCGTGCTGCAGCGCGCGTGTGCGCGGCGGCACATGCATGGCAACGCGGCAAGCGCCAGGCGCGCCGGCAAGGCACCGGCGGGGCTTCCTGCACCCTTTTTCACTCTTTCGCGAATTCTCGAAAGCGCGGCGTGGATTCTTGCTCTTGATCAGCGCCCTGCATTTTCGTCATTCAGCTTAGAACGGAAAACCGTAAAAAGATACTTGACGCTACCCGGCCCGCGCCGCACGCGGCGGATGGTGCGCCCGCTGCGCCACCCGGCGTCGCAAAGCACCTCCGGATTCACAATCGCTGTGCTATGGTGGATTGAGCCAGCCCGGTATCGCCAGCGCKGCATCTTGCCTTCGCACGGCAAACCCCGGACCCGGCGCGATGGCCCGGCATCATCGTGTTTCGCCGACCACGTGACACMATCGGCACGCGGCGCGGCGATGAACTTCTGCGCCGTACGAACAAGGCCTGCATATGTGGCGAAAACTCCTTGTCGTGTGCCTGATCGGGTTGGCCACGGCCTTCCCTGCCGCAGCCGCGCCCGGAACGCCGGAGCCAGGCAGCGAGGCGCGCCTGGCGCTCGTGATCGGAAATGCCGCATACGCTGATGCCCCTCTGCCGAACGCCGCCAGCGATGCGCGCGCGATGGGACAGGCCCTCGGAGCGCTCGGCTTCGACGTCATGCTGCGCGAGAACCTCGACAGCGCCGGCATGGCGCAGGCGCTTGCCGAATTCCGGCAACGCCTTGGCAAGGGCGGCGTCGGCCTGTTCTATTTCGCCGGCCACGGCATCGAAGTCGGCGACAGGCCGCTCCTGCTTCCCGTCGACGTGCGCGGCGACGCGCCCCACCGGCTGCTGACCGGCGCGACGGAACTGGGCACGATACTGGCGAGCATGCCGGCGGCGCGCCCGGGCGGGCGCAATATCCTGATCCTCGATACCTGCCTGGACAATCCGTATCGCGGCGCGACGGCGATGCCGCCGGCCGCGCCCCCCGCAACCGTGATCGCCTACGCCACGGCGCCCGGCGCCCGCGCCGGCGACKGCGCCTTCACCGCCGCGCTGCTGCAKGCGATGCGGATGCCCGGGACCGATGCCGAGACCGCCCTGCGCCGTGCCGGCCAGATCGTCAGCCAACAGACCGGGCTCGGGCAGCAACCATGGATATCGTCGTCGTTGCCGGCACCGTTGCGGCTTGCGGCGCGCGTGGCGGCCGGGGATGCCGGCGCCGGTGGCATCGCAGCGCCTGCCGGCGGACCGACACGGGTGTCGCCATTACAATATGCACAGCGCGGCATCCTGCCCAAGGACAGCGACGAGCAGTACGAACTGACCTTCTGGGAATCGATCAAGAACAGCAATTTCTCCAGCGACTACKAGGCGTACCTGAAGGCCTACCCCAATGGCCGCTTCGCACCGCTGGCACGGGCCCRCATCGAGCGCCTGCGCGCCAGCGGCGCCAAGCCCGAGACGGGCACCCCCGCCGCCMCCCCCGAACGGTCCCGCCCGGGGTCCGCGTCGACAGGGCCGTCTGCCGCGCAKGGCACCGTCACGCCGCCCCCGGCACGCGCGCAGAGCGGCAAGGTGCAGGGGCCGGCGAGTGCGYCGGCAACTGCGCCGCCCGGCGCGACGGCCGGTGCCAGCACGCCCGCGCCCGGCTCGCAGCGGGCAGTGGCAAGCGGCGCCGTCACGGTCGACATCAAGCCCGGCGAGCTCAAGGACTGCCCTGCCTGTCCCGTGCTGCACAGCCTGCCGGCGGGCAGCTTCACCATGGGCAGCAACGGTGGCGACCCGACCGAGAAGCCTCCGCACCGCGTGACCATCGGCCAGCCCTTCGCCATCGGCAAGTACGAGGTCACCGTCGAGCAATGGAGCGCCTGCGCCGATGCCGGCGGCTGCCAGCGCATCGCCACGGTGGCCGGCGCGGCGCGCAACGCGCCTGTGCGCGACATCAGCTGGGACGATGCCCAGCAGTACCTGGCGTGGCTGAGCAAGACCAGCGGCAAGGCCTACCGGCTGCCCACCGAGGCCGAGTGGGAATACGCGGCGCGCGGTGGCACCAGCACGCTCTACTGGTGGGGCGACCAGATGCGCAAGGGCACCGCCAACTGCAAGGACTGCGGCGACCCGTGGAACGCCGACACACCGGCCAATGTCGGCTCCTTCGCCGCCAACGGCTTTGGCCTGCACGACATGAACGGCAGCGTATGGGAATGGGTGGCCGATTGCTGGCACATCTCCTACAAGAACGCGCCGGTGGACGGGCGCGCCTGGGACGACCCCGGCTGCAGCGTGCGTGTGATCCGTGGCGGCTCGTGGCACGAAGGCGCGAGCTACATGCTCTCCTCCACCCGCTTCAAGTACAGCGCCAGCGTGCGGCAGTCGCAGAACGGCTTCCGCGTGGTGCGCGACCTGAAGTAGGTCGCCTGAAGTAGGCCACCCGAAGCAGGCCGCCCGAAGCAGGCCGCGGACGGGCCCGGCAGCGAAGCGCGCCGGGCGCCTAGCGCGGCCGGGTGGATATCTGCACGATGTCCGCGCCGATGCGGTCCTCGCCATGCTTGGCCGCCATCGGCCCGAGTTGCCGGTCAAGCGCGCGCAGATAGTCCTGGCGCGACTCCGCTTCGGGCCGCAGCGCGTCGAACAGCGGCGCGGGCGCGGTGAGCAGCACGATCAGCTCCGTGCCGAACGGCTTGGAGATCACCCAGTCGCCAAGGCTGCCGATTGTGGCGCTATAGCTCGCCGGCGCCTGGTTGGCCTTGGAACGGGCGCTCGGCACCATGTGCACGACCTTGCCGTCGGCCATGTAGTAGTCCACGTAGACGTAGGTATCGTATGGCGGCGTGGTGATATCGACGATCAGCGGCGTGCCTTCGGCAAGCTGCCCGCCGGGCGCGCGCGTGCGGATGGTGGCGAGCGCATCCCCGCTGCGGCGCCCCGACCAGTAGGGCGAGACAAGCTTGACCACGTCGCACTTGTCGTCGCCCAGCGGCTGCACTTCCAGGTTCACGCTCTGCACGCCCGGCACCGCGCCCAGGTCTTCCTTCAAGCGCTTGACGCCGAAGCGTTCCGCCACGAACCCGCGCACCTGCAGTTCGTGCTMGCCGTGCGCGGAGGCGGCCAGCAGCGAGCAAGGCGCGCGCGCCAGCACGGCCGCCACGGCAGGCATCGACAAGGCGCGCGGCGGCACGGCTTCCGCGCGCGCCGGCGGTTGCTCGGGTGCCTTGTTCCCGGCGGGGGGCACAGCGCCGGCCGGGGCTTCCGCCTGCGTCTTGACATCGGCGGCGCCGCGCGTGCGCCACGCAAAATAGCCCACGCCGCCCACCACCAGCAGGCCCGCCAGCGAGGCCGCGCCCAGCTTGGCCAGCGACGGCATGCCTGAACGCTCGGCGCCCAGGTCCGCCAGGAAGCGCGCCACGGTCGGCGTACGCGTGGCGCGATCGAACGACAAGGCAGCGCGCAGCGCCCGCCATTGGCCGCGCGAGAGCGTCTTCGGCCGCTGCAGCTTCAGGCCGCCGCTGCGCGCCTGGTTGGCGGAAAGCCGCTCGTACGGGTGGCGGCCGGTGAGGAGTTCGTAGGTCACGCAGGCCAGCGCATAGATATCGTCGCGCGGATCCGGCTCGCTGTGATCGAACATCTCGGGGCTGGCATAGGCAGGCGTCATGCCCCCCAGCGTGCCGGGATCGAAGACGGTGGGATCGGCATCGTCGGCCGGCTGCTGGAACACGCGCGCGATGCCGAAGTCGATCACCTTGACTTCGCCGCTGTCGGTGATGAACACATTGGCGGGCTTGAAATCGCAATGGACGAAGCCGCGCTCGTGCGCGTACGACAGCGCGCGCGCCATCCCCGTGATGATGGGCAGCGCCTTGCCGTAGGGCATGCCGGCGAAATCGGGCGCGCGCAAGATGCGGTTGAGCGATTTGCCCTGCAGGTACTCCATGGTCAGGTAGACCACCGAGCCGTCGCGGTCGAAGTCGTAGACGGTGACGATGTTCCGGTGCGCCAGCGTCTGCGCCTTGCGTGCCTCTCGCTGCAGCGCGATCAGCGATTTCGGGTGACCGCGGAACTGCACATTGAGAACCTTGATGGCGATATAGGGCTTGCGGTCCGAGGCTTCCAGCTTGCGCAGGTCGAGCGCCTTGAAAACCGTGCCCATGCCGCCCACACCCAGGCATTCCTCCAGTACGAAGCGGCCATTGAGCGTATCGCCCACGCCCTTGACGGGCTCGCCGGCCGGGATGGCCTGGCCGCCGGCCGCCGCGACCGAGGCGCCGGCCGAAGGCGACGAAGGCGTGGAAGGCATGGACGCACCGCCCGCCGGGCCGGTCTCCATGCGGGTCTCCTCGCCACCCTCYTCGAACTGCGTGTTGCTGCGGCGCTCGATGCGGCGCAGCACCTCTTCATAGACGCCCGGCGGCAACGGCACGCGCGTGTTTTCCTCGCTGAGCATTTCCGCCAGCTGCCGCGCGCTGGCCTGGTCGGCGGCCAGGGTGCGGTCGATGCGGGCAAATAGCTCTTCGTGCGACAGACCACCGCTTTGGAAGGTTCGTATCAGGTCCGGAATGCTAGGCATCGATGCAGCCGCGACGTAGTAGCGCGAAGTTGCGCATTGAGCGCCCACTCGCCATTCTCCAGCGAGTACCTGCCCACGATGGATACTAGTGCGCACTCATGGCAATCGCAAACCCCCCGTGCATCGCATCAACGGCCGCGCGCGGCGCATGCGCCTCGTGGCAGGCCTGTCTTGCGCCAGGTGTCGTGCGCAAGCGAACACAAGCGGCGACAGTGTTGGCCGCGGCCCGTCAGCCCACGGCACCGCCGGCCCGCCCGCGGGTACGCCGCATGTGCAGCGAAGCAGCCGAAGCCCAGTGCCAGCCTGGCTTTGCGGACAATTTCCGGCGACATGGCCTGCCTTGGCACACTCCATGCGTTTGTACCTCCCGAGCGAAGCAAAGATGCTCGACAGCAAACGAACCGAAGTCCCAATCGATACCCGGCCAGCTGGCCAACCGCCTTCCAGGAGAACTGCCATGACTACCATCGCCATCAAGGACCTGTCCGTCACCGAAGAACTCGACGCCGGCGCCATGCGCAGCGTGCGCGGCGGCTTCGTGCCCTTCATGCCCGTGTTCAGCTCGGTCAAGCTCGACTCKACCTTCAACGCCTCGCAGCTGATCGGCCAGACCCAGAACGTGGTCAACATGAACGGCAACAACACGGCCTTCGCGGAYGACATCAAGTCGCATGTCAACTCGACCCAGAACGCCCAGAACAACATCTACCGCTAATCGTCGCCGCCCCCCCCGGCCATCACTGCATTCAAGGAGCAGCATCATGTCATCCATCACCGTGCGCGACCTCGCGCTGACCCAAGAACTCGACAGCAAGTCCCTGGCCGCGGTGCGCGGCGGCGCCAAYACCTGGATGCAGGGACTGGGCCCGGTGGCCAACGTCAATGTCAACGTCAACCAGAACATCGCCCAGCTGCAGAGCATCAACGTCAACACGCTCAACAACG
>NZ_JBFTLQ010000157.1:0-8016 GCF_056396525.1 Cupriavidus sp. 05T41 | reverse complement strand
ACGGCACGGCGCAACAAGGAAAACAAGGGGAGAGAACTMAGCGGCGCTTAGGTGTGGTCGTCCAATATCCGAAGGCTTGGATAGCCAATCGATTGAAATTCAGCGCGCGCGAAACCCCAAGACAAGGGGCCGGATCACCAGACCGTGAGGATCGCCCGCTTCTATCCTTTCTCGACGATCCGATGGTTGGCGGCGCCGGTTTTCCCGTTTTCTGCCTCTTCCCGGGCGACCATTGCCTCCAGCATCCGCCGCATACGCACCGGGCCCACATCCACTTCAAACAAAGCCGGCTTCAGCGACCAGAAGTCAGCATCGCCGATGGCCCGCTGTTGCGCTTCCAGGATTGGTTTGTCCTGGTCGAAGAAGGCGATGCGGCGAAGCTTCGCAAGTTCGATGTCGAACTCCGGGGCAAGCGTTTCCCTGGGAAGACGTGCCGAGGCGAAGTAGTAGTGAGTMGTTCGTGCAGTCTGGGGAGTCAGAATGTGCACGCCGTAGTACCACGCGCCGTGCTCGCGGGATTCGCCCGGGGCGTGTACGCCCGTATCCAGCAGGAACGCCGAAGGGGGATTCCATCGCATGTTATTCCACATATCGACGGGCTTGCCGTCCCCTCGGAAAAGCAGATCAAACACCTTGGGTATCTGAATATTGGGCATCCAGCGGTCGACCTGCAATCCCCCATCGGCTTCCCGCACGGTTGGCAACCCACGGGCCATTTCAGGACTGCCCAGCAAGCCACTGTGCAGGAAGGGGACATGGCTCAGATCGAGCAGATTCTCTCCCAGCAGTTCGTAGTCCGCCTCCATGACGAAGTAGCCCCGTGAGGTTTCATAGCCGCTCTCGCCATCAAGCACACTGTAGTCGGGTATGAGACTCTCATCGGCCGGCTTGTCGCCCATCCAGACCCATAGCATCTGGTGGCGGTCCACCGCGGGGAAGGCCCGCACTCGCGCAGCGGCGGGAATCCTTCCTTCGCCATGCGGGTTGTGCACGCAACGGCCGGTGCAATCGAATTGCAGGCCATGGTAGCAACACTCCACGATGTCGCCGTGGAGTGTGCCCATGTGCAGCGGAATGAAGCGGTGCGGACAGCGGTCAAGCAAGGCAACCGGCTGGCCGTCGCCTCGACGATAGAACACAAGTCCTTCGTCCAGTAATGTCCGATGGAACATCTCGCCTGCCTTCACTTCGTCGGACCAAGCCGCGACATACCAGGCGTTCTTTACGTAATTCATTTTGATTTATCCATTGAGGAGTGAAAGCGCGCGCCGTAGTGGGCGGCCAGCCGGCCTTTCACAGGTCCAGGACCAGCATTTCGCCTTTTGAACGGGAACAGCAGGGAGTGAACTGATCATTCCGGGCGTGCTCGGCGTCAGTAAAATAGTGGTCACGGTGATCCAATTCCCCTTCCAGCACGCGTGTCACGCATGTGCCACACACGCCTTGCTCGCAGGACACGGGGATTTCGACGCCTCGTTCTGCCAGCGCAACGGCCACGGATTTGTCCGCCGCGATTCGATAGACCCTGCCGGTACTATTTATCTTCACATCGAAGGCCTTGTCCTCTTCTGCCCCGCCGACAGCCGCGCCGAAGTACTCGTAGTGAATKAACGGCGCTTGCCAGCCCTGCGCGCGCGCGGTGGACAGGACKAACTCGAGGAAACCCGCGGGGCCACATACGTAGAGATGCGTTTCKGGGTCGGGATTTCGCAAGAGCGCGACGATATCCAGCTTCTGATCGTCGGGCCCATCGTCAAAGTGGAACATGACCTKGGCGGAAAACGCAGACGTCGAAATACGCTCAGCGAACGCAGTACGTTGCCGCGATCGGGTGCAATAGTGCATCTCGAAAGGTGCACCTATGCTGGAAAGACTTTCTGCCATGCACAGAATCGGGGTTACGCCGATTCCACCGGCCAACAACAATGAACGCTTGGCCGCGTGCTCAAGCGGAAAGTGATTTCTTGGTTCGCTGACGTGAAGAAGATCGCCTTCCTGGATGCCGTCGTGCATGGCGACGGATCCACCACGCGAGCCGGGATCCCGCAGGACGCCGATCTGATAATGCGCGGTTTCATTCGCGGCGTTGCATAGCGAGTACTGGCGCACCAGCCCCGATGGACCGTGGACGTCGATATGCGAGCCGGCGGAAAACGCGGGAAGCGACTTGCCGGATGGATCCACTAGCACGAACGAGCAGATATCGACGGCTTCGTCGGCCTTATGTGCCACTTTCAGAGTCAGTAGGGGGGCGTTCATGATGCGTGCGAGATAAGTCTAATCATTGGTTATTGGGGGCGGCGCACTGACTCACGTATGGGCCAATATAGTCTGTGACCACCTTGCTTCAATTCGCGAATCCGATGGAGCCATTCGGCGGCMCCACCATTTCGCGCGAGTCATGGTCATTTGGTTTCGGCTCGATTTGAAGTTGCCATACCGATTTGAGTTGGGCCTGCGCCAAGGCCCATTGGATCCTTGCCGGTCAGGTAGTTCGGCGCCAACACATGCCCGCTTGGGACCTTCCGCTCCGGGAGGCGGCAGCGTGTTCCGCCAGCCCATCGTGATGGCGGAACACGCCGAAGAAATCGGGGATATATCGCTCGCCCCTGTCAGAAACGGCTGAAAGTGAYGCCGACGACGTCCGCGCCAGGGCATGCCTCGATAGGTGTCCATGCATGTTTGTCTCCTCACCCACTGTCGTTTGCAACAATATTAAACGCGTGCAACCAAAATGGAGACTAGGGTTTTCACTTACGAATTGCACCCGTGACTCTCGTTGACTTCTCGCGCCCTCATAAAATATAGTTGCATTCATATAACGTAGTTGCACACAACAGCAGGCGATGGAGACGAACGATGGGATTTGCGACCGAAGAAGCGCCTAAAGCACCACAATTCTGTCTGACGCTATGCGCCGTCGGGGCCGGGCCGAAATTGGGGTTCGGCCTCATGGGAGTGTTCAACCTTGCACGCGGATCGCTGKACCTTGCCGACGCGCACCGCTGCGCAGCCCTAACAGGCGGACCAGGTAGCTTTACGCTCKGTGTGGCCGGTCCAGCCGCTCTCTTGATGCCGGCGGGCTTGCCCATGGAGCAACTCGCGCCGCGCCATCCATATGGGCGCGCCCGCTTAGACCAGCTTCTTGCGGCCACCCAAGGCACGGTGATGCCCGCTCGCGGAGTCGATGCGGCACGCCCTTCTGCCCTGGTTCTTGCACTGGGTGCGGCTCTCGCAGCCATTTCCGGCGCGCTGACTGCGCCGGTCGAAGGGCACCAGTTCTTTGCGAACCGAAACCTCCCCGGCGTGCTTGATCCGGGCAATACGACTGCCCTCTACGCGGCGCTAGTTGCCGTGCTTCTTGTCATGTGGATTGCAACCCGGATGACGAATGCACGTTTTTCGGTGTCGCGCTGCAAGGCGCTTGTGATAGCGAGCGTCGGATAAAGGCGCCTGGCTTTGAGACGTTTCAATATCGCCTCGTAGGCCCGGCAACTCCTACCGGCCTCGCCGGATTGGCCGTGTGTGGCGAAACATAGTAAGGATTTTTCATGACTTTTCTTAGAAACTATTGGTATGTGGCGGCGATCGCCGAAGAGGTGCCGGCAGGTGGCATGTTGGCCAGGAGAATCTGCGACGAACCTGTCGTACTGTTCCGCGGTACCGACGGATCCGTAGCGGCGCTTGAAGACCTTTGCTGTCACCGCCGATATCCTCTCAGCAAGGGACAGGTCGAAGGTTGMTCAATTCGCTGTGGCTATCATGGAATGGTGTTCAACCAGGAGGGCCAGTGCACGGAGATTCCAGGCCAKACGGCAATTCCCAAGAATGCCTATGTCAAGCGGTATCAGGTCGTCGAGCGCTACCACTGGATCTGGATCTGGATTGGCGACGACGAACTCGCAAACCCGGACAACATTCCGGACTATCACTGGTTTGACGACCCAAACTGGCGCGGAAAGTCCACTCGTTTCCATGTCAACGCCAGCTTCAAGCTCATTGTCGAGAATCTACTCGACCTGAGCCATCTGAGCTTCGTGCATAAATCGACCATTGGGAATAAAGCGGTGGTCGACGAAGCCAAGGTAACGTTCGATCGAGGCGAAAGCGAAGTTCGCGTGAATCGATGGATGCGCAACGTGCCTCCCCCGCCCTCCTATGTGCGCGCTGCGGTGATTCCGTTCGAGCGGGTCGACCGTTGGCAGATCATCCACTTCATGCCACCCGCGTTCTGTCGGCTATATGTCGGGGCAATGAAGCCGGGCATGACACCAGAGGAAGCCGCGAACGCCCGGAAGATGGAGTGGTTGAATCTGAATGCCATGACCCCGGAGACGGAGCACACGACGCATTACTTCTGGGGTCAGGTTCACAACCACGACCTGGACAAGCCTGAAGTTACCGAGCTCATATTTCGGGAAGTCGAAACTGCATTTACGGAAGACAGGGAAGTGTTCGAAGAGCAGCACAAGGCAAGAGAGGGCCGCGTGATCGATCGCCCCGAAGTCAACACGCTCGCTGATGCAGGCTCGCTTCACGCGGCACGGGTCATCGACAGGCTGTTGCGCGAACAATCCGAAGGCTCCGCACAACMGGTCCTGCCAAGTCAGCTGCTGTACGGGCCACGCTGGTAGCCTGGGTTGCGCGGTKGCAGTTGCAATAGAGTATTAATCAAGGGGACGGTAATGGCAGCGAACAGAGGTGTGGTGTATGTCGGCCCCGGGAAAGTCGAGGTGCAGGCTATCGCTTTTCCTGACTTGGTAGAACCGAACGGGAGAAAGGCAAATCATGGGGTGGTGCTTCGTGTGGTATCCACCAATATCTGCGGGTCGGATCAGCACATGGTTCGTGGTCGCACGACCGCTCCTGCGGGGTTGGTTCTGGGTCACGAAATTACGGGCGAAGTCATCGACATCGGCTCTGACGTCACAACGCTCCAGAGAGGCGACCTGGTCTCCGTACCGTTCAACGTGGCTTGCGGACGCTGCCCGATGTGCAAGGCGCAKAACACTGGCGTATGTTTGAGTGTGAATCCGGGTCGTCCCGGCGGTGCGTATGGCTATGTAGACATGGGTGGCTGGATTGGCGGCCAGGCCGAATATGTCATGGTGCCGTACGCAGACTTCAATCTGCTGAAGTTCCCGGATCGCGATCGGGCGATGAGCAAGATAAGGGATCTCACCTGCTTATCCGATATTCTGCCAACCGGGTACCACGGTGCGGTAACGGCAGGAGTTGGTCCCGGGGCAACCGTGTACGTGGCCGGTGCCGGGCCTGTGGGGATGGCCGCCGCCGCATCGGCGCGGCTCCTGGGCGCTGCAGTGACTATCGTGGGAGATGTGAACAAGGCTCGCCTGGAACATGCGCGGCGCGTTGGCTTTCAGACTGTGGATCTTTCCGAAGACGCATCCCTTGGAGAGCAAATCGCTGAGATTCTAGGCGAGCCAGAAGTCGATTGTGCGATTGACTGCGTTGGATTCGAAGCGCGCGGACACGGCCATAGCGGCTCGCAGACCGAAGCGCCGGCAACAGTCCTGAACTCGTTGATGGAGGTGACGCGTGTTGCAGGCAAGATTGGCATTCCCGGGCTTTATGTTACCGACGACCCAGGTGCGACCGACCCGGCCGCGCAGCGCGGAAGCCTGTCGGTCCGTCTTGGCTTGGGCTGGGCAAAGTMGCATAGCTTCTTTACTGGTCAAACGCCCGTAATGAAGTACAACCGAAACCTGATGCAGGCCATCCTTTGGGATCGAATCCAGATCGCGGAAATTGTGAATGTCCAGGTTATCAGTCTGGCCCAGGCGCCTGAAGGCTACGCCCAGTTCGATTCCGGGGTCGCGAAGAAGTTTGTGATCGATCCACATGGAATGCTGGCCAAGGCCGCCTGAACGGGCGCTCGGCCGGCTGACCGCGCAATGCTTGAATTGCCTTCCAACAATTCAGACTGACGCAAGAGAAGACGGGCTTGAAGGACATTGCCTGGAAATATCGGAGCGATGTTCGTAACAGCCCGGCCATCGCCGTCTTGACACAATAGCGGGAGTTGCTGGTGCAGTTGTGAGGGAGGATCGAGCTCTGTTGAACACTATACGGCTAGTCGCAACATGGGAATAATCCGCCAAAAGTAGATAGCCGGGTAACCGTCAAGGTGGATACCGATGTGAGAGCAAAAGCCAGGACCACCGGCTTCATCGTCGGGCCGCACTTCCGCGCGATCGAAGGCCTGCCGATCGTCTGCTTATTGACTTCACCGGAAGGAGATATGTGTGAAGAACTCAATCCACTGCTCTTGGTCAATCGAATCGCCGACTATTACGAGATGGGAATCAGAGAAAGAGTTTGAGGTCGCGGCCAGGGCCGCCAGAAACGAACTGAAGCTGGCCCATGCACGTGCAGATGCAGACCTCTTCCATGCACTTAGAAACACGGCGTCGATGGATTTGCGCGCCATCTCGAATACTCAGGCAAACTTTGCGCGGGCATTGGCGATGGCCAGTGAGAACTATCATAAGGCGCTTGCAAATGCTGAAAGGCTACGGCTCTATGCTACTTCAATCACAGACACGCCGATCGGTAGTGGGGCACCGCAGGAAGCCCAAGACCCATTTCTTGACGTGGTAATGGGACTAGCGATGCAACTCGCGGCCKAACTCACTTTCAGCCTTCTTCGCGTCTCGGGCCGAAATCGGCACTCAGAGTGCCTGTAATTTAGCCAGGCTGCGGCGCACCATTAGACTCAGCAGTTSGATGAAGGGGCATTCCCGACCGCGGCACGATGCTGCCGTCGCGCTCATTGACCCACGGCGGCATCGCTCCAGCCAATCTGGCGGCTCAGCCGGGTGGTCAGCTCCAACAAGGCCTGCACGACGTGGCCGTCGATCATGTCGTCCATACGACCAATCGGACCGATGACGGAGATCGCCGCAACGGGCACATTMGAACGGTCGAGAACAGGTGAGGCGACGGCAGTGAACCCTGCGAGCAAGGTGCCAGAGGCCACTGCGAATCTCGAAGCCCGGATGTTCTGCAAAGCGGCGTCCAGATCGAAGTCCGGCCGTGTCGGCGCCCAGGCGCCAACACCATTTTCAGCCTCCCGCTCGAGCAACGACTGGGTCGCGCTGCGCGGCAGGAAAGCGGCGTAGACGAGCCCGATCGCCGATGACAAGAGCGGGAGCACGCTACCAACGCGAATCTCGAGAACCGTTCGATTCCGGCCGTCCACACGGTCCACGATCGTCGGTCCGTGCGTTCCCCAGACGGCAAGGAATGTCGTGTAGCCCAAGGCATCCGAGAGGGCGACCATCTCCCCATGGCTGGACCGCACCACATCTACCTTTTCCAGTGCCGCCAGGCCCAATTTCAATGCCGCGGGGCCAAGACTGTACCGGCCATTGCTCGGATCCTGTGAAACCAGACCCAGATCGAGAAAACTCACCAGGTAGAATCGCAGCTTGCTTGCAGCCATGCCCGTTGCCGCAGCCAGGTCCTTGAGCGCGAGAGGTCCCGGCGCCTCGACGATCTTCTCMAGCACTTCGAAGCCGATGACAATCGACTGAATGCCGCGGGCCTTGCGGTCGGAGGATTCCAGGGATGCTTCGTCGAAGTTAGAGGTCATGCTAGAAATGGGCGATTACTGATCCGACAGGCGGCGACTGCCGAGAGGCGCGCGTACCGTGGTGCACGATCATACACGCACGGCGCAAAAGTCAACAATTGTGCCCATTGATGTGGAAGCCCTGCTCGTCTGGCGCGCTGTGCGTCGCGCCCTTCGCTTGTGGCGCAAGCGATACGCGCGCCACCGGAAGCGGGCAATGCAGTTTATCAGTCAGGCTGGTGAAGGGAACTGCCCCGCCCGCCGATCACGAAACGGCCTTCGGGGTCGCGGTCCTGCCCGGCACCGGCTAGTACAACATCCCGTAAATAGCTTGAATAAATAATCGCCTCGGATATCATGGCGGGATGAGTCGAGGCCGCCATGCAACGCCTGTGAAGTTGGCGAAGAAAGAAAGACAGGAA
>NZ_JBFTLQ010000156.1:0-8168 GCF_056396525.1 Cupriavidus sp. 05T41 | reverse complement strand
GCGGCGGCCAGCGCGCTCAGCGCCAGCGCGCCGGTGCGGCGGCCGGCCGCGCGCGCGCGCGGCGACAGTGCGGAAAAGGAGGAGGGTGCTTGGTTCATCTCGGTGCCCTGCGAGAGAGCGTCAATGTTGCTTTTATCGTGGAAGAACGTGAATCGAGCCGGCGTGAGAGCCTGACCGTGGCTCGCCTGCGCCGCGCCTACCCGCTGTTGTTGCCGATGATCCGGTGCAGCATCGAGCGGAAGGTCTGCAGTTCCGCTTCCGAGAAATCCCGGAAATGCCGGTTCAGCACGCGGCAGTAGATGCCCGGCAGCGCTTCGAGCAGCGCCCGCCCGCTGGGGGTGATCGATACATCCACCACGCGGCGGTCGGCGTCGCTGCGCTGGCGCTCGATCAGGCCGCGCTTTTCCATGCGGCCGAGCAGGCGCGTGACCGAGCCCATGTCGGTGCTGAGTTCGCGGCCCAGGTCCGTGACCGTGTTGCCGCGCCCGGCCGCCAGCATCATCAGGCAGGTGGCCTGCGCATGGGTKATGTCCAGGCCGTTGACCTCCTGCTCGACCTCGTGCGCGAGCACGCTCTTGGCGCGCGCAAGCAGGTAGCCCATGCTTTCGCCCATGCGGTATTCGGCCGGGTCGAAAGGGTGGGTATCGAAGGAGGCGGGGTGATTCTGGAGGTCGGGCCGGTTCTGCTCGGACATGTCTGGCAGGTGCTTGTCGCTGCAATGTTTGCCGTGACAACTATATGTTCACGGTTATCAAATCGCAAGGTTGGCAATTTGCTATTGCGATATTCGCAACAATCGTGGTTTGCGGACGCTTTGTCTCCTGCGCACCACCTGACGGGGAATACCAACGTCGGACTCGGGTTTTGCGCCGCAACATGCTATAATCTCGGGTTATCTTTTGATGCTCAGCCCCACAAGCGAGACGCTGCAATGACCCGCGCCATCCGCAATATCGCCATCATCGCCCACGTCGATCATGGCAAGACCACTCTGGTCGACCAACTCCTGCGCCAGGCAGGGACCTTCCGCGACAACCAGCAAATGGTCGAGCGCGTGATGGATTCGAACKACATCGAAAAGGAACGCGGGATCACCATCCTGGCGAAGAATTGCGCTGTCGAATACGACGGCACCCACATCAATATCGTCGATACCCCCGGCCACGCCGACTTCGGCGGTGAGGTGGAGCGCGTGCTGTCGATGGTCGACGGCGTGCTGCTGCTGGTCGATGCCGTCGAAGGCCCGATGCCGCAGACGCGCTTCGTGACGCGCAAGGCGCTGGCGCTGGGCCTCAAGCCCATCGTGGTGATCAACAAGGTCGACCGCCCCGGCGCGCGTCCGGAATGGGTGATCAACCAGACTTTCGACCTGTTCGACAAGCTCGGCGCCACCGACGAGCAGCTCGACTTCCCGGTGATCTACGCATCCGGCCTGAACGGCTATGCCGGCCTGACCGACGATGTGCGCGAAGGCGACATGAAGCCGCTGTTMGAGACCGTGCTGGCCAAGGTGCCGGTGCGCGACGACAACCCGGACGGTCCGCTGCAGCTGCAGATCATCTCGCTGGACTACTCCAGCTATGTCGGCAAGATCGGCGTCGGCCGCATCTCGCGCGGCCGTGCGCGCGCGCTGCAGGACGTGGTGGTCAAGTTCGGTCCCGAGGGCAACCCGATCAAGGGCCGCATCAACMAGGTGCTGAAGTTCCAGGGTCTCGAGCGCGAGATCGTGCCMGAAGCCGAAGCCGGCGACATCGTGCTGATCAACGGTATCGAAGAACTGGGTATCGGCTGCACGGTGTGCTCGCCGGACGCCCAGGACGCGCTGCCGATGCTGAAGGTGGACGAGCCCACGCTGACCATGAACTTCTGCGTSAACACCTCGCCGCTGGCGGGCCGTGAAGGCAAGTTCGTGACCAGCCGCCAGCTGCGCGAGCGCCTGGACCGCGAGCTGAAGTCGAACGTGGCCCTGCGCGTGCAGGAAACCGGCGACGACACCATCTTCGAAGTGTCGGGCCGCGGCGAGCTGCACCTGACCATCCTGCTGGAAAACATGCGCCGCGAAGGCTACGAGCTGGCCGTGTCCCGTCCGCGCGTGGTGTTCAAGGAAATCGACGGCGTCAAGCACGAGCCGTATGAACTGCTGACCGTGGACGTCGAAGACGGCCACCAGGGCAGCGTGATGGAAGAGCTGGGCCGCCGCAAGGGCGAACTGCTCGACATGGCGTCGGACGGCAAGGGCCGCACCCGCCTGGAATACCGCGTTCCGGCCCGTGGCCTGATCGGCTTCCAGGGCGAGTTCCTGACGCTGACGCGCGGCACCGGCCTGATCAGCCACATCTTCGACGACTACGCGCCGCTGCGCGAAGGCGGCCTGGGTGAGCGCCACAACGGCGTGCTGATCTCGCAGGACGACGGCGACGCCGTGGCCTACGCGTTGTGGAAGCTGCAGGACCGCGGCCGCATGTTCGTCAAGCCGGGCGATGCGCTGTACGAAGGCATGATCATCGGCATCCATAGCCGCGACAACGACCTGGTCGTGAACCCGATCAAGGGCAAGCAGCTCACCAACGTGCGTGCCTCGGGTACCGACGAAGCCGTGCGCCTGGTCACGCCGATCCAGATGTCGCTGGAATACGCGGTGGAATTCATCTCCGACGACGAGCTGGTCGAAATCACGCCGAAGAGCATCCGCCTGCGCAAGCGCCACCTGAAGGAGCACGAACGCAAGCGTGCTTCGCGCGAAAGCGTCTGAGCGCCTTCGCCGCAGCTTTGCCGCAACAAAAAACCGCGCCTCGAGCGCGGTTTTTTGTTGTCCGGCGTCAGCCCGCGCGATAAGGCTCAGGCGTCGGAGCCCCGTTCGCCGGCCAGCGCCCCGGCGCCTCGCGCCGGACCGGTCGCCACAGCCTCGCGCGGGTTGCGCCATTCGGGCGGCATCCACAGGTGGCGCGGGTCGCGGTGGCGCCATGCATCGGCGAACATGTCGCGCCATTCGTGGAAGGTCAGGGTGATCGGATTGTGGCTGGCGATGCGGCGCGTGATGCCGTAGTCGGGCGCGTCCTCCTCCGGCACGAACGACCCGAACAGGCGGTCCCACACGGTCAGCACGCCGGCATAGTTGCGGTCGATGTACTGCGGGTTCCTGGCGTGGTGCACACGGTGGACCGAGGGTGTGTTGAGCAGCCATTCGATGCGATGCCAGCGCCTGCMCAGGCGCGTATGGACGAAGAACTGGAAGGCCAGGTTCAGCCCTACCGCCAGGATCACCCAGTCTGGCGTGAAGCCGATCAGCGCCAGCGGGATCCAGAACAGCCACATGCCGGAGAGCGGGTAGGTCAGGCTCTGGCGGAAGGCGGTCGAGAAATTCATGCCTTCCGATGAGTGGTGCGTGACATGCGAAGCCCACATCCAGCGCACGCGGTGGCTGGCGCGGTGGAACCAGTAGTAGAGGAAATCCTGCAACAGCAGCAGGAGCAGGAAGGACCACCACGTCTGCGGCACCGCCTGCAGCCCGTGCTGGTAGCACCAGCCATAGACGGTACGCACCATCAGCCACAGGAAGAACGCATCCGACGCCTGGTGCATCAGCGCCAGCGCCGCGTTCGAGGCGCTGTCGCGCAGGCTGTAGACGGACGGGTCKCGCCGCACCCAGTACCAGGCTTCCGCCCCGATGGTGAGCAGGAACACCGGCGCAAACGCCAGCAGGATCAGGCCGGGATCGATGGTCGACTGTGTCATCCGTCAAGTGTTGCCGGTTTCGGGCGTTTTTTCCTGGAGGGCATCCTCTATACGCTCGTCCGGTGCCTTCGCGGACGCCGGCGAGCGGGCCGTGCGGGGACAGCATACGCCTCTCTTCGGCACCTGCGGCAGTCGGCACCCGTCCTCCCGATTGCTGACGATTCTGCAGGACTGAATATCTCCGCGCGCGGATTCAGGAACGACCGCGAGCGCCGTTGATAGCAGGGCGGCTGGATTCGGGGCGCACAAGGGGMCGCGCCCAGGGGCGCACCCAGGGCCGCACGCAGCGCCGGACACGAGCGCAAGCCAGCCGCGCCAGAGCCAGATCACAACGGGGAGCCATCATGTTTCGCAACACTTCCATCGGATCCAGATTGTGGATCCTTACCATCGTCGCCAATGCGCTGCTGCTGATTGTCGGCAGCGTGGGCTGGCTGGGCATGTCCCGCAGCAACGACGMCACGCGGCAGATCTACCAGCACCAGCTTGCCGCCGCGGTCAGCCTGGCCGAGGCGCGCTCCAACCAGTTGCTGGTGCGCGTGCTGCTGGACCAGGCCACCTTCGCCACCGACCCCGCCGATGCGCGCGCCCGCGCCGCCCTGGCCGAAGGCTTCGCGCGCCAGTCCGACGTGGCCTGGAAGGCTTACCTGGCGCTGCCGCGCGCCGCCGGCGAGGCCAAGGCCGCCGACGATGTCGCGGCCAAGCGCGAGGCGCTGTTTGGCCAGGGCGTGTCACCGATGGTCGCCGCGCTGCAGCGCGGCGACCGCGAAGCCGTGATGGGCTTCGTGCTCGATACCATTCCCAGGCTCGATATTGCCTTCACTGCCGTCAACACGGAGCTGGGCAAGCTGCAGCTCGCCAGCGCGCAGGCGGTCTACCAGGAATCGCAGGACCGCTACATCATGCTGCGCACCCTGTCGCTCGGCGCGCTGGCGCTGGGATTGTGCTTCAGCACGGTGGTGGCCTGGCGCCTGCGCCGCTCCATCGTCGGGCCGCTGGACGTCGCCGTGGCGCGCTTCGAG
This sequence comes from Cupriavidus sp. 05T41, assembly GCF_056396525.1. NCBI lineage: Bacteria > Pseudomonadati > Pseudomonadota > Betaproteobacteria > Burkholderiales > Burkholderiaceae > Cupriavidus > Cupriavidus sp. 05T41. The sequence continues at coordinate 3,411 of NZ_JBFTLQ010000156.1, read as the reverse complement.
CGGATGGCCGCCGGCGATTTCTCCGCGGGCCGTGCGGCGCACGCCGATGCCCACGCGCAGGACGAGCGCAGCGAGACCGGCCGCATGCTTGCGGTGCTGGGCCGCATGCAGGCCAGCCTGGCCACGATGGTGGCCGAGGTGCGCGGTGGCGCGGATGCCATCGCKGCGGCCAGCAGGCAGATCGCCAGCGGCAACGGCGATCTCTCGCAGCGCACCGAGCAGCAGGYGGCTTCGCTGGAGGAGACGGCCTCCAGCATGGAAGAACTCACCGGCACCGTGCGCCAGAACGCCGACAGCGCGCGCGAGGCGAACGCGCTGGCCAGCGATGCCACGGGCCTGGCCGAGCGCGGCAGCGCAGCGGTGGCGCGCGTGGTGGACACCATGCAGGCCATCGACGCCAGCGCCAACAAGATCGTCGACATCATCGACGTGATCGAGAAAATCGCTTTCCAGACCAATATCCTCGCGCTCAACGCCGMGGTGGAAGCCGCGCGCGCGGGCGCGCACGGCCGCGGCTTCGCGGTGGTGGCCGGCGACGTGCGCGATCTCTCGCAGCGCTGCGCGGGGGCCTCGAAGGAGATCCGCGCGCTGATCGGCGATTCGGTGTCGCGCGTGCGTGCCGGCGGCGAACTGGTGGGCCAGGCGGGGCAGGTGATGGAGGAGATGGTGGGGGCGGTGCGGCGCGTGAGCGGCATCATGGGCGGCATCAGCGCAGCCTCCGACGAACAGTCGCGCGGTATCGAGCAGGTCAACCAGGCGGTCGCGCAGATGGATGGCATGACCCAGCAGAACGCCGCGCTGGTCGAGCAGGCGGCGGCGGCCGCGGCGTCGCTCGATGACCAGGCGCAGCGGCTGACCGGCCTGATGGCGGCTTTCCGCGTGGCCTGAACGCGGCGCAAAGCGCCTGGTGCGGCACGCCCGCGCACCCCTGCTGGTGTAAAGTCGAGGGTTGCATTCGTGGAGATAGAGACAATGACAGACCTGGTCACCAGCGAGATCCGGGGCGGCATCGGCTACCTGACGCTGAACCGCCCGCAAGCGCTCAACGCGCTTTCGCTCGAGATGATTCGCGCCATCACCGGGGCGCTCAACGCATGGGCCGTGGCGCCCGAAGTCGCGGCCGTGGTGATCGCCGGCGCGGGCGGCAAGGCCTTCTGCGCGGGCGGCGACATCCGCTTCTTCCACAAGGCAGCGCTGGCCGGCGACACCACGCTCGACCAGTTCTTCGTCGAGGAATACGCGCTCAACCACCTGATCCACCGCTATGCCAAGCCCTATATCGCGCTGATGGACGGCGTGGTGATGGGCGGCGGCATGGGCATCTCGCAGGGCGCGCGCCGCCGCCTGGTGACCGAGCGGACCAAGATGGCGATGCCGGAAACCAATATCGGACTGTTCCCCGACGTGGGCGGCGGCTGGTTCCTGTCGCGCACGCCAGGCCGCATCGGCGAATACCTGGGCCTGACCGGCGCGATGATCCATGCCGCGGACGCATTGCATGCCGGCCTGGCCGACGCCTACCTGCCCGGCAACGCCCTGGCCGAACTGGTCGACACGCTGCGCGCGCGCCAGTTCGCCGACGGCGACGCCGTGCTGGCCTGCATCGATGCCGCCACCGCCGCGCACCGCGACGCATGCCAGCCGGACCGGAGCCAGCTCGCATCGCTGCAAGACGACATCGACCGCCTGTTCGCCGGCGCGTCGGTGAGCGATATCGTGGCAGCGGTGAGCGACGCCGGCACCGACTGGGCCGCGCAGACCGCCGCCATGCTGCGCAGCCGCTCGCCGCTGATGCTCAACGTCACGCTCGAGCAGGTCCGCCGTGCCCGCACCATGACGCTGGAGGACGAACTGCGCATGGAGCTGGACATGATGTACTACGTGTTCCGCCACGGCGACGGCGTGGAAGGCATCCGCGCGCTGGCGGTCGACAAGGACCACGCGCCCAAGTGGCAGCCGCCGCGCCTGGACGAAGTGCAGCGCGATCGCGTGCGCGCCTTCTTCGACAGCCCGTGGGCGCATGGCGAGCATCCGCTCGCGGCGCTGTAGCAGGGCGCCGGGCGGTTCCTTTTCGCGCAATTGGATTAGAGTGACGACTGGACCCGCCGCGGGCATGCCGTGCTGCCTGCGGCCTCCGGGTCCGACCAGCATCACTCCGACACCATCATGCCGTGAACGTGAAAGGAATCGCGATGAGCAATCCCCGTGATGTAGCCGTACTGGTAGGCAGCCTGCGCAAGGAGTCCTTCAATCGCAAGCTGGCCGTCGCGCTGGCCGCGATGGCGCCCGCAGGGCTCAAGCTCGAGATCGTGGAGATCGGCCAGTTGCCGCTCTACAACCAGGATGAAGACACCAGCCCGCCMGCGCCATGGGTGGCATTCCGTGACCGCATCCGCCGCGCCGACGCCGTGCTGTTMGTCACGCCGGAATACAACMGCTCGGTGCCGGCGGCGCTCAAGAATGCGATCGACGTGGGCTCGCGCCCCTATGGGCAGAGCGTCTGGGACGGCAAGCCGGGCGGCGTGATCAGTGCCTCGCCGGGTGCCGTGGGCGGCTTCGGCGCCAACCACCACCTGCGCCAGTCGCTGGTGTTCCTCAACATACCGGTACTGCAGCAGCCCGAGGTCTATCTCAGCGGTGTCGACAAGCTGTTCGACGCGCAGGGCGGCATTGCCAATGAATACACGCGCGGCCTCCTCGGCAAGTTCCTGGACACGTTCGCGGGCTGGATCGAGCGCAACGCGCCGCGCTGAGCGCCGGCGGCGCGCGACATGCAATGCTGCCGCGCAAATGCTGACGCCCGCTGCCGACGGGGCAGCGGGCGGGAGGGCAGGTTATCGCTGCCTTGCGCTCTTCGTTCTACTTGCCGCGCTTGATGTCCCCGGCCGGCCGCACGTGCGCGGCTGCCAGCGGCTGGCCTGGAAAGCCCCCCGGATAGCTGATGACGCGCAGGCTCGCCCCGGCCCTGCGCACCGGCCATGCATGACCGGCGCGGGTTCTCGCGCCGCCTGTGATCGCCGCCATGGCTTCCCTGTCGAGATCCACGTTGTCCGGCAAATCCTTGATGACGATAACGGCCATGACTTCCTCCTGCAGGGTGCGAAGGCCGGCTGGGCCGGCCTTCGCCGGACGGAGCAGCCTTGCGGCCGCGGCACCGTCCTGGTCAGTATAGGCCACGGGTGCTGCCTCCGCGGCCGCGGGCATCGCTCAGACCTTGGCGTGGGTAGCAGCCCATTGCGAAGGATTGACATCGATTGCCAGTCCGAGGCCGGAGCCGATCACGCCGACGTTGTTGAGCGTGTTGACGTTGATGCTCTGCAGCTGGGCGATGTTCTGGTTGACGTTGACATTGACGTTGGCCACCGGGCCCAGTCCCTGCATCCAGGTGTTGGCGCCGCCGCGCACCGCGGC
>NZ_JBFTLQ010000155.1:0-8181 GCF_056396525.1 Cupriavidus sp. 05T41 | reverse complement strand
CTGGCCGAGCAGATCGAGAGCGTGAAAGCCACCGGCCCGAACGAGGTCACGGTGGTGCTCACCAGCCCCAATGCCGACCTGCCGGTGATCCTGGGCACCTTCCACTTCCTCATCGTCAAGGACGGCACMACCGACTTCAGTGCCGGCATCGGTACCGGGCCTTACAAGATCAAGGAGTTCAGGCCGGGCGTGCGCACTGTGGTGGTGCGCAACGATGCGTACTGGAGACAGGGAAAGCCCTACCTCGACGAGATCGAGTTCGTCGGTATCGGCGATGAGAGCGCGCGCGTCAACGCGCTGCTGTCCGGCGGCATGGATCTGGTGGGCTCTGTCAACCCGCGCTCCGTGGCCCGCGTCAAGGGTACGCCGGGCTTCGGCACCCTCATCACGCAATCGGGGCAGTACACAGACCTGATCATGCGCAAGGACGCGGGTCCAGGTATGAACCCCGACTTTGTGATGGGGATGAAGTACCTGCAAGACCGCGCGCAGATGAAGAAGGCCATCGCGCTCGACTATGCGGTGCTCGGCAACGATCAGCCGATCGACCCCACCAACCGCTTCTTTTTCAAGGGCCTGCCGCAGCTGGCCTTCGACCTTGACAAGGCTAAGTACCATTTGCGCAAATCGGGCGTGACGGGCAAGGTGCCGATGGTGACCTCGCCCGCCGCCCTGTATTCGGTCGAGATGGCGACGGTGCTGCAGCAGACCGCGCAGCGTGTCGGCCTGGACATCGACATCAAGCGCATGCCTGCCGATGGCTACTGGTCGAACCACTGGCTCAACAGCCCCGTGGGCTTCGGCAATGTCAACCCGCGCCCCAGCGCCGACACCATTCTCACGCAGTTCTTCAAGTCCGATGCGCCGTGGAACGAATCGCGCTGGAAGAACCCCAAGTTCGACCAGCTGCTGCTGGCGGCGCGGGCCGAAACCGACACCGCCAAACGCATCCAGATGTATGCCGACATGCAGACCATGATCCACGAGGACGCCGGCATTGGTATCCCGCTGTTCCTGGCCAGCATCGACGGACATTCATCGAAGCTCAAGGGCTTGTCACCGATCCCGCTGGGTGGGCTGATGGGCTATTCGTTTGCGGAGCATGTGTGGCTCGATGCCTGACGGGGCGGGCGGGCCTTTTTCGCAAGGTTTCCGCCTGCGCCCCGTGCGGTTGGGCCAGGTTTATTTGCCGAGCCACTTGGCCGCATGCACCTCGTAGTCACCGACTGCCCTKGCCAGGTGCAGCCATTGGTCGACGAAGCCCTTGAAGACGGTGTMCCCGTTGGGCAGCAGGAAGATTCGAAACGGCGGCTCCCGGTGGCGCCGCCACGGTCGCGCTCGCTATCACGGCAGCACTCGTTGGGGCGGTCTCCGATCCGGAGGCGCCCCAATCATACTGCGATCGGGCCGCGTGCCGTTGGCCGGACCCGGTGAACCCTGCGTGTTAGCGAGCCTCGTCGCTGGTTTGGGCAATGGCGGCGCGCAGGATCTCCAGGGCTTCCTGCGCCGTTTCCGCGGAGGTGTTGAGCGGCGCCAGCAGCCGCACATTGTTCCGATGCACGCCGCACTTGATGACCAGCAGGCCGCGTTCGCGGCAGCGGTCGATCACCGCCTGGGCGAATGCCGCGTCGGGCTGGAACGGGTCGCTGTCCTTTACGAACTCCAGCGCCAGCATCGCGCCAACGCCACGCACGGTGCCGATGGCGGGGAACTCGCGCGCGAGCTGGTCGAGCCCTGCGCGCAGGGTTTCCGCCAGGGCGTGCGCACTGGCGAGCAACTGTTCTTCCTCKAACAGGTCGAGCACCGCCAGCGCAGCGGCGCAGGCKAGCGGATTGCCCGCATATGTGCCGCCCAGGCCGCCGGGTGCCGGCGCGTCCATGATCTCGGCACGCCCGACCACGCCGGACAGCGGCATGCCGCCGGCCAGGCTCTTCGCGACCGTGACCAGGTCGGGCTGGATGCCCGCATGCTGGAAGCCGAACATCTTGCCGGTACGGCCAAAGCCGGCCTGGATCTCGTCCAGGATCAGCACGATGCCATGCTTGCGGGTCAGCGCGCGCAGGGCCTGCAGGAACTCGTTGCCAGCAGGCAGGAAGCCGCCGTCGCCTTGCACAGGTTCGAGGATGATGGCCGCGACCCGGTTCGGGGCGATCTGCGTGGCAAAGAGATCTTCCAGCGCCCGGATCGCATCCGAGCCCGAGAAGCCACKGAATTCGTCGGGATAGGGCGTGTGATAGACGTCGCCGGCCAGCGGCCCGAAGTTCTGCTTGTACGGCGTGCTTATGCCGGTCAGCGTCGAGCCGAGCAGCGTGCGCCCGTGGAAGCCGCCGCGGAACGCGATGATTCCCGGCACATTGCGACAGGCGCGCGCGATCTTGACCGCGTTCTCCACCGCTTCCGCGCCGGTTGTCGCGAACAGCGTCTTGTAATGCTMGGCGCCGCCGACCAGCTTGTTMAACCGAGCGGCCAGCTCGACATAGACGTCGTAGCCGACCACCTGGAACGCTGCGTGCGTCACGCGACCCAGTTGCTTGCGCACTGCCTCGACGACCTTGGGGTGGTTATGGCCGATATTCTGCACGCCAATACCGCCGACGAAGTCGATATAGCGACGTCCCTCCACATCCCAKAGGAATGAACCCTCGGCCCTGTCGGCAAAGATCGGATGGGCGGTGACGACGCCATGCGGAACATGTTGGGTGCGGGCCGCGATATGGGCCTGGTTGGACTGGGTCATTGCGTTACGCCTCTTTCAGTTTCCGCGAAGTCGGGGTCGCGGTGTGGTTGCGAAGGGTTGGAGCCGGCAAGGATCTCTGCKAGGTGGCGCGGTTCGCGTCCGGTCAGCTTGCATTAGGGTCCGCGAGGGCACTCGGCTGGCGTTKGGGCATTGCTGTCATGGAGTTCGTTCGCGGCATGGCCGAAGCCTGCCGGGGTCATATCGCCAACGCTTGCGGGCAATCAGCGGGACCAGTATAGGGACGAGGCGGATAGCGCTTTGACCGAATGCGAGGGGTCGATCAGCAGCGAATCCTGTTGTGGCGGGATGAACAGCAGTTCCTTCGACGGGGATGCATGGCAGGCTTTGCCGGCAAGGCCCGCCATGCAAAACGGCCGGCTTGCGCCGGCCGCTCGATAGGAAGCGGAGCGTTATCAGTCCAGCAGCCCCTGGCAGACGTACTTGATATGCATGTACTCTTCGAGGCCATGGCGCGACCCCTCGCGTCCGTAGCCGGAGTCCTTCACGCCGCCGAAGGGGGCCGCTTCCGCTGCCAGCGCGCCCTCGTTGATACCGACAATGCCCGACTCAAGCGCATCGGCAAGGCGCCAGATCCGCCGCACGTMATTTGAGTAGAAATACGCTGCCAGCCCGAACGGCGTGGCGTTGGCCGCCGCGACCACATCGGCCTCGGTACTGAAGCGCGTAACCGGCGCCACCGGCCCGAAGGTCTCCTCGCAGGAGCACTCCATCGCGGCATCCACATCGACCAGCACCGTTGGCGCATAGTAGTTCGGCCCGGGGCACTGTTCGTTGCGGATTCGCTCGCCGCCGACGACCACGCGGGCACCACGGCTGACCGCGTCCTTCACATGGCGTTCGATCTTGTCGACCGCGCGCGCGTTGACCATCGGGCCGATCTGCGCGGCCGGGTTCGTGGCGGGGGCGACGACCAGCGCGCCGACGCGCGCGGCAAGCTTTTCGACAAAGGCGTCGTGTACCTTGTCCTGAACGTAAATGCGGTTAGGGCACACGCAAGTCTGTCCGCCGTTGCGGAACTTGGCGGCCATCAAACCTTCGACGGCGGCATCGAGATCTGCATCGTCGAACACGATAAACGGGGCATTGCCGCCCAGTTCCAGCGACAGCTTCTTCAGCGTATCGGCGGAGCGGCGCGCCAGGTGTTTGCCCACCGGCGTCGAGCCGGTAAAGGTGATCTTGCGCACCCGGGCATCGTCCAGCCATACATCGACGACTTCGGCCGCGCGCTCGCGCGAKGCGGTGACGATATTCAGCACGCCCGGCGGCACGCCCGCCTGTTCGGCGAGCCTGACCAGCGCCAGCGAGGTCAGCGGCGTATCCTCGGCAGGCTTGCACACCACCGTGCAGCCGGCAGCCAGCGCCGGCGCGATCTTGCGCGCGATCATCGCTGCCGGKAAGTTCCATGGCGTGATCGCCGCGATGACGCCGACCGGCTCGCGCAGTGCCAGCATGCGTCGGCCGGGCACTGGCGCGGCGATCACGTCGCCATCGGCGCGCGTGGCTTCTTCGGCAAACCATTCGACATAGCTCGCGGCATAGAGCACCTCGCCTTTGCCTTCCGCCAAGGGCTTGCCCTGCTCGCGCGAGATCAGGCGGCCAAGGTCTTCCACGTGGCTGACGATCAGGTCGTTCCAGCGCTTGATGATCTGCGCGCGGTGCTTGGCAGGGGTCTTGCGCCAGCTTGGGAACGCTGCGTGAGCGACATCGACGGCGCGGCGTGCGTCCGCCGCACCGCTATCCGGTACCGCCGCAAAGACTTCATCCGTTGCAGGGTCCGCCACGGACAGTGTGCGATCGTCGGCCGCGCCGCACCATTCGCCGCCGATAAAGTTGCGGCCGGGAAGCAAGGTCTGGTTCTGGAGGGACAAAGGCATGAACAAATTCTCCTAAGGAAAGGGGTCAGGCGGTGACGCCGGCGGGCACTGTGCCGTCGCTATGCAGATCGACTTCATCGATCCAGCCGCGKCGCAGCTCGGGCACCGAGCGCGCCAGCAGCGCGTAGTAGGGGTGGTGCGGACCGCGGTCGTAGTCCTGGTGCGCGACCTGGGTCAGCTTGCGGCCATGCTGCATCACCACGATCTCGTCGCAGATCGAGCGCACGGTGTGCAGGTCGTGGCTGATGAAGAGGTACGAGACACCCAGTTCCTTGCGMAGCTCGGCCATCAGGTCCAGGATGGCCGCGCMGACCACGGTATCCAGCGCCGAGGTGATCTCGTCGCACAGGATCAGCTCCGGCTCGGCCGCCAGCGCGCGGGCCAGGTTTACGCGCTGTTTCTGCCCGCCGGACAGGCCACCGGGCGTGCGCTGCGCCACGCTGGCCGGCAGCCGCACCAGATCGAGCAACTGGCGRATCCGTGCCCGTTTCGCTTCGCCGCGCAGGCCGTGGAAGAACTGCAGCGGCCGCGCCAGGATCTCCTCGACGGTGCGTGCAGGATTGAGCGCGGTATCGGCCATCTGGAACACKATCTGGATGCGCCGCAGCTCGTCGTGGCTGCGTTTGGCCACCGTCGGTTTCAGTGGGCGGCCGTCKAACGCGATGCTGCCGTGGCAGGGCGCCACCAGGCCGGCGATGGCCCGCGCCAGCGTGGTCTTGCCCGAACCCGACTCGCCRATGACGCCGATCGCCTGGCCCCGGTACAGCTTCAGGCCCACGCCCTCCAGGATCTTCGCGGCCGGCTGCCCGTGGGCATCGACCGCACCGTAGCCGGCGGACAGGTCGCGGACCTCGAGCAGCAGGGGGCTCTTGTCCGGGTCCACCGGCGCGCCGGGACGCTCGGTCGGCCGCGCCGCGGCCAGCAGGCAGCGCGTGTAGTCGTCGGCGGGCTGGTACAGGATCTGGTCGGTCTCGCCCAGCTCGCGCATCTTGCCATCGCGCAGCACCAGGATGTGGTCCGCCACCTGGGCCACCACGGCGAGGTCGTGGCTGACATAGACCGCCGTGGTGCGGCGTTCCTGCACCGCGCGGCGGAACACGCGCAGCACTTCGACCTGGGTGGTGACGTCCAGGGCCGTGGTCGGCTCGTCCAGGATCACCAGGTCGGGATCGGTGATCAGGGCCATTGCGGCCATCAGGCGCTGCAACTGTCCGCCGGAGACCTGGTGGGGGTAGCGCTCGCCGATGGAATCAGGGTCGGGCAGCGCCAGTTCGCGGAACAGCGCGACCGCCTTCTTCTCGGCAGCCTTGCGATTCATGAGCCGGTGGATCAGCGCCGGTTCGACCACCTGGTCCATGATGGTGCGCGACGGGTTGAACGAGGCCGCCGCGCTCTGGGCGATATAGGTGATCTCGCGCCCGCGCAGCCGGCGCTGTTCGCCTGGCGACAGGTGCAGCACGTCGGTGGTGCCGACCCGGATGCTGCCGGCGATCTCGCAACCGTGGCGCGCGAAGCCCATCAGCGCCAGCGCGGTGGTGGTCTTGCCCGAGCCGGACTCGCCGATCAGCGCCAGCACCTTGCCGGGCTCGATCTCGAAGTCCACACCATCTACCAACGTCGCCTGGCCTGCGGTGATGCGCAGATTGCTGACCTTTACGGACGTGCCCATTATTTGACTCCGTTACGTGCCGAGCGACCCGGCAGGTTGTCGATAACAAGATTGACGGCGAGGGTCAGGCTGGCGATGGCCAGCGCCGGCGCCACCACGGCCATGCTGCCTTCAGACAGCGCGCCGATGTTCTCGCGCACCAGCGAACCCCAGTCGGCATCGGGCGGCTGGATGCCCAGGCCCAGGAAGCTGAGGCTCGCGAGCAGCAGCACGACGTAGACGAAGCGCAGCCCCAGGTCGGCCAGCATCGGGCCGAGGATGTTGGGCAGGATCTCCTGGCGCATGATGTAGGCGGTGCCTTCGCCGCGGGTGCGGGCGACCGTGACGTAGTCCATCGCGTTGATGTTGACCGCCAGCGAGCGCGCGATCCGATATGCACCCGGGACGTAGATGATCGCCGCCGTGAGCGCGAGCATCCACACCGAGGAGCCGAAGGCCGCGACCATGATCAGTGCGAACATCTTGCTGGGGATCGCCGTGAGCGTATCGAGGCCGCGGCTGAGGCCGGCATCGATCCAGCGCCCGCTGACGGTGGCGAGCAGTGCCAGCGTGATGCCGATGCCGCTGGCGCACAGGGTCGAGACCAGCGCAACGCAGACGGTATAGCGCGCGCCCAGGATCACGCGCGTCAGCATGTCGCGCCCGAGGTAGTCGGTACCGAGCCAGTGCAGGGCACTGATCGGGCCGAAGACCTGGATCTCGGCCGTGGGCGTGCCGTCATGGCTGATCAGGATCGGGCCGAGAATGGCGGCAATCAGCCAACCGATGAGGATCAGGCAGCCGATCCAGCCGGTGATACCCAGTTTGGGCAGGCGCGGGCGGCGACAGCTTTTATCGGGGGCGCTCACGGCGGAGGTGGCGTGCGTGTTGGAGGTAGGGGACATGGGTTGCAGCTCCTGCATGGCGTTCAAGGCTTCAGCGGTGGCGCAGACGCGGATTGGCGACGATGCCGCACACATCGGCAAGCGTGACGAGGATCAGGTACGCACAACAGAAAATCATGGCGCACACCTGGACCACGGGCATGTCGCGCTGGGCGACGCTGTCCACCATCAGCTTGGCGATCCCCGGGTAGTTGAAGATGGTCTCGATGATGATGACGCCGCCAAGCAGGTAAGACAGGCTCAGCGCCACGGCATTGGCGATCGGGCCGATGGCGTTGGGCAGGGCGTGGAACAGCACCATGCGGGTCGAGGAGGCGCCCTTGAGCCGCACCATCTCGATATAGGGCGCGTTGAGCTGGTCGATCACCGCCGCGCGGGTCATGCGCAGCATCTGCGCGACGATCACGCAGCACAGGCTCAGGACCGGCATGGCCAGCGAACGCACGATCTTGTCCCAGGAATCGTCGGTGCCGATGTAGGCGAGCGCCGGCAGCCAGCGCAGGTGGACCGCGAACAGCAGCACCGCGAGCGTGGCGACCAGGAACTCCGGCACCGAGACCACCGCCACCGCGCCCAGGCTGACGCTGCGGTCAAACCATGTGCCGCGGAAGACCGCCGCCAGGATGCCGAGGCCGAGTGCTACCGGCACCGAGATCAGCGCAGTCAGGCCGGCCAGCAGCAGCGATTGGCGCAGGCGGCTGCCGATGGCCTCGGACACCGGCATGTGGGTGACGAGCGACTCGCCGGCATTGCCGGTCGCCATGCCGCCCAGCCAGTGCGCATAGCGCACGGGCGCGGGGACATCGAGGCCCATCTGGGTACGCAGCGCGGCCAGGGCTTCGGGTGTGGCGTCCTGGCCGAGCTGTTCCTGCGCGGCATCGCCGGGCAATACCGCGGTGATGGCGAAGACGATGGCCGAGACGGCCAGTAGCGAGATMAGCGCCAGACCGATGCGCCGCGCCAGCAGACGCAAGATGAACAGGTTCATGGTGTCTC
>NZ_JBFTLQ010000154.1:0-8198 GCF_056396525.1 Cupriavidus sp. 05T41 | reverse complement strand
AACGGTGGCAGTGCACCGCCACGTCCCAGCCGCGCGCGGCCAGTTCCAGCGCGATCACGCGGCCGAGCCGGCGCGCGGCACCGGTGACSAGCGCGACGCCGCGCGCCGGGGCGGCGGTGGCAGCAGTCGCTGCGGCAGGTGCCGCGCCGGGCGCGGCGGAGTCAGGGGATACGGAGTCTGGCATTGCTACAATCGCGGTATGCACAAAGGCGCTAGTCTACCCCTTCCCCCMGCCGACGCGCTGGCCGCGTCCGCCGCGCTCAGCGCACATATCGGCCAGGCCATCGTCGACGCCGGCGGCTGGCTCGGTTTCGACCGCTATATGGCGCTTGCGCTATATGCCCCCGGCCTTGGCTACTACAGCGGCGGCGCCGCCAAGTTCGGCCGCGACGCGCGCGACGGCAGCGACTTCATCACCGCCCCCGAACTGAGTCCGTTCTTCGCGCGCACCCTGGCACGCCAGTTCGCGCCGCTGCTGGCGCAAGGCCTGTCCGAGGTACTCGAATTCGGCGCCGGCACCGGCCGCCTCGCCGCCGACCTGCTGCTGGCCCTGGAACAGGAAGGCCAGCTGCCCGAACGCTACGCCATCGTCGAACTTTCCGGCGAGCTGCGCGCGCGCCAGCAGGCCACGCTGGCCGGGCGCGCCCCGCGCCTGGCCGCGCGCGTGCAATGGCTTGACACGCTGCCGGAGCATTTCGAAGGCATCGTGGTCGGCAACGAAGTACTCGACGCCATGCCGGTGCGCCTGTTCGCCCGCAGCCACGGCCGCTGGCTCGAACGCGGCGTGATCCGCCGGGAGAGCGAGGATGGCGCGGAGGCTACCGATGGCGCCGGCGCCTTCGCGTTCTCCGACCGCCCGCTGCCGGCCGACGCCCTGCCCGAAGCGCTGCACGCCATCCCCGGCGACCACGACATCGTCACCGAGACCCACGCCGAAGCCGAGGGCTTCACGCGCGCGCTGGGCGCGATGCTGGCGCGCGGCGCCGCCTTCCTGATCGACTATGGCTTCCCCGCCGCCGAGTACTATCACCCGCAGCGCATGGAGGGCACGCTGATGTGCCACTACCGCCATCATGCGCACCCGGACCCCTTCCTCTACCCCGGCCTGCAGGACATCACCGCCCACGTCAACTTCAGCGGCATCGCCCACGCCGCCGTCGACGCCGGCCTGACGGTAGCCGGTTTCGCCTCGCAGGCGCGTTTCCTGATGAACGCCGGCATCACCGAATTGCTGATGGCGCTGGACCCCAACGACACGCAAAGCTTCCTGCCCGCCGCCAATGCGGTGCAAAAGCTGTTGTCCGAGGCGGAAATGGGCGAGCTGTTCAAGGTCATCGCCCTGACCCGCGGGCTCGACGACACCTTGCCGCTGGCCGGTTTCGCGCGCGGCGACCGCAGCCACGCGCTATAGTCAGGCATCCACCCCCTCAGGCACGCACMATGCTGCGCTGGACCCTCACCATCTTCCTGGCCGTCATCTTGCTGTCGGCAGCCCTGCCCTGGCTGCAAAAGCTGGGGCTCGGGCGGCTGCCCGGCGACGTGCGGTTCCGGCTGTTCGGGCGGGATTTCATGCTGCCGTTTGCCTCCACCATCCTGCTGTCGCTGGTGGCCTTGCTGGTGGGCAAGCTGATCTAGGGACGGGAGCGGGAGCGGGGATCGCGYCGGCATGCGCCGGCCCCTCCCCTGGCCCGTGCGAGCGTCCGCTCACGCCCCCAGCGCAGTCTCCACCGCCGCCACCCGCGCCACATGCACGCGGTCGCGGATCAGCGTCGCATTCCCCGCGCATTCCCTGGCCACCGCACCCCCATCCACCGACGACGCGGCGTCGAGCGCCGCCATCAGCCGCGCGGTCTGCGGATAGCTGCGTTCCTCGAAGCCGAGGCGCCCCCGGGCATCGGCCTCGCAGGCCTGCAGTACTTCGGCAAAGCGGGCGGGCTTGCGCAGCGCGTCGCAGCGCTCCAGCAAGCGCGTGAGCGCCGCGGCGCCGAAGGTGTCGGAGCGGTGGATATTGCCGTGCTCGCGCGCGACCACGACCGCGAGGTCGCGGCATTCGGTGGGCACGCGCAGGCGCTTGCAGACGGCCTCGAGCAGCGCCACGCTGCGCTGTTCGTGGCCGATATGGCGCGGCAGGATGTCTGCCGGCGTGGTGCCCTTGCCGAGGTCGTGCATCAGCGCGGCGAAGCGCACCGCCAGCGAGGCGCCCATGGCGGCAGCGGTATCGACCACCATCATCACATGCACGCCGGTATCGACTTCGGGGTGGTAGTCGGCGCGCTGCGGCACGCCCCACAGCCGGTCCAACTCGGGCAGCAGGCGCGCCAGCACGCCGCAGGCGCGCAGGACCTCGAACATGCGCGAGGGCTTCGCTTCCATCAGGCCGCGCGCGATTTCCTGCCACACACGCTCGGCCACCAGGGCGTCGACCTCGCCCGCTTCGACCATGCGGCGCATCAGCGCGAGCGTGTCGGCGGCCACGGTGAAATCGTGGAAGCGCGCCGCGAAGCGGGCCACGCGCAGGATGCGCACGKGGTCTTCGGCGAAGGCTTCGGAGACATGGCKGAACTGGCGCGCGGCCAGGTCGCGCTGGCCGCCGTAGGGGTCGATCACCGGGCCGGTGAGTGCGCCGTCCGCATCGACCGCGCGCGCCATGGCGTTGATGGTAAGGTCGCGCCGCACCAGGTCGTCCTCGAGCGAGACGTCCGGGGCGCAGTAGAAGGCGAAGCCCTTGTAGCCGGCCGCGGTCTTGCGCTCGGTGCGGGCCAGCGCGTATTCCTCCCTGGTCTGCGGATGGAGGAAGACCGGGAAATCCTTGCCGACCGGCTTGTAGCCCGCGGCTTCCATCCCGGCCGGGGTCGCGCCCACCACCACGTAGTCGCAGTCCTGGCTGGGCTTGCCCAGCAGGGCGTCGCGAATGGCGCCGCCTACGGCATACACCTGCATAAGCGGATCTCAGTGATTGATGACGATGGCGTCGTCGCGGTCGGGGACGAGCCGGTAGGGTTCATCGGATGCGAGGAAATMGCGCTCCTCGCGCGCGTCGGCGATCCAGGCCTGCATGGCCGGCAGCGCGAGCATGAAGTCGGCGTAGGGCTTGGCCGCATCGTCGGGCAGGTGGATGCCATAGGTGGCGAAGCGGCTGACCACCGGCGCGAAGTACGCGTCGGCGATGGTGAACGCGCCGAACAGGAAGGGGCCGCCGGCCCCGAAGCGCGCGCGCAGGTCGGACCAGATCGCGGCGATGCGGTCCACGTCGCGCTGCACGGCCACGTTCCAGCCCATGCCGGGCAGCACCGCGGTGACGTTCAGCGGCAGCTGGCTGCGCAGGTTGCCGAAGCCGGAATGCATCTCCGCGCAGACCGAGCGGGCCAGCGCGCGCGCGTTGCGCTCGGCCGGCCACAGCTGCTTCTCGGGGAAGCATTCGGCCAGGTATTCCGCGATCGACAGCGTGTCCCACACGGTGAGGTCGCCGTCGATCAGCACCGGCACCTTGCCGGTGGGCGAGTGGCGCGCGATCTCCTGCTCGAAGCCCGGCGCGAACAGGCGCACCTTGACCTCCTCGAAGGCAATGCCGGCATGGCGCATCAGCAACCACGGACGCAGCGACCAGGACGAATAGTTCTTGTTGCCGATGACGAGCTTCATCGCGGAATCCTTGCAGGAAATGGGGGAAGAGAGGCCGGGACAGCACACCAGCGAAACAGGTCATTGTAGCCAGCGGCGCCGGGCCCCTCCAAGCGAATTGCGCTCGCAGCGATGTGAAGCCAGGTCACATGCGCCGCCGGCGGCAGGACGCGGGCAGGCCACCGGCAGGCCCCGCGCGGACCTGCCGCCCGGGCCGCTTCAGCGGTAGATGCTTCGCCGCAGCACCTGCATCTGGCTCTCGTGGCCGCGGCCGGCCAGCACGTCGGTCATCACCACTTCCAGGCTGACGGGCTGGCGCAGGCCCAGCTCCGGCGCGATCTGGCCCTGCATGACATTGTCCAGCCGCATGKAATCGAGATTGTCGCGCGTCATCACCGGCGCGCCCGGCATGTGCTCGAGCACGGCTGCCTGCAGGCGCGCGAGCGCGTCGGGCAGGTGCAGGACCGGGCGCGGATGGCCGCTGGCGCGGCCGGCAAAGCGCACCAGCTCCTCCAGCGTGTAGACCTGCGGCCCGGCCAGGTCGTAGGTCCGGCCGATGGTGGCGGGCGCGGCCATGGCATTGACGAAGGCCTGCGCCACGTMCTGCACGTAGACCGGCTGGAACCTCGCCTGCGCGCAGGCCAGCGGCACCACCGGCGCGATCTGCTGCATGTGGGCGAAGAGATTGAGGAAATGATCGTCGGGACCGAAGATCACGGAGGGGCGGAAGATGGTCCAGTCCAGCTCGCTTTCGCGCACCACGCGCTCGCCGTCGCCCTTGCTGCGCAGGTACATCGACGGCCCCGCGCTGTCCGCGCCCAGCGCGCTCATGTGCAACAGCCGGCGCACGCCGGTGCTGCGGCAGGCTTCCACCACGCAGCGGGGAAGATCCACATGCGCGCCGGCGAAGGCGCCKCCATAGGGCTCGGCACGCTCGCCGTGGAGGATGCCGACCAGGTTGACCACGATGCCGTCGGTACCCAGCGAGCCGATGGCGGCGTTCAGGTCGGCCTCGTTGCGCACGTCCAGTTCGGTGACTTCCACGCGCGGCAGCAGCAGCAGGTGCTGGGCGTGCTCGGCGTCGCGCGTGGCGGCGACGATGCGCTCGGGGTCGAGGGGCGGCTCGGTCACACTGCCCGGTTCGAGCGGCGTGGCCGAGGCGGTGGCKACACCCGCCAGGCGCGCCACCAGGTGGCTGCCGACKAAACCGGCCCCGCCGATCACTAGGACATTGCTGGTCTGCATGGATTTCTCCGTGGCAAGGGACGACTGGCGCGCGCCCGAAATGGAGCACGCGCCGGTGACCGCACCGGCCGGCAGACCGCGCCGCCCGCGCTGCCTCAGGGCAAGGCGGTGGTGGTGATCTGCGACGGCGACACCGAGCCCAGGCGATCCTTGAGCGACTGCGGCCGGCCGCTCATCAATGCAGCATAGTACGTGGCGTTGGAGAGCACATTCTTGACGTAGGTACGCGTCTCCGAGAACGGGATGGTCTCGGCGAAGATCGCGCCCTCGACCTGGCGCGGCAGGCTCGAGCGCCAGCTCTTGGGACGCCCCGGGCCCGCGTTGTACGCGGCCGAAGCCAGCGTCCAGGAGCTGTCCAGGTCGGTAAACACCATGCTCATGTAGTTGGTGCCGAGCATGATGTTGATGTTCGGATCGCTCATCATCGAAGGCGAGAAATCCGTCATGCCGATCTTGCGCGCGACCCACTTGGCGGTGGCCGGCATCACCTGCATCAGGCCATGGGCGCCGGCGGACGAGCGCGCGTTCATGATGAAACGCGATTCCTGGCGCACCAGGCCGTAGGCCCAGGCCATGTCCAGGCCGACGTCGTCGGTGGCGCGCTGCATGATGTCGCGGTAGGGCATCAGGAAGCGCAGCGAGAAGTCGTGCTCGGCCTGGGTGCGGTCGGCGGTGTTGACGGCGCGGTCCAGCAGCTCGATGCGGCGCGCGTAGTCGGCGGCGGCCAGCAGTTGGCGGTCGGTCATGCCGCGCAGCTCCCAGTTCCACTCGCGGTTGCCCTCGAAACGCAGGTTGAGGTCATAGAGCTTCTGCGCGCGCACGAAGCCCGGGCGGCCGCGCATGGCGTTGACATCGGCGTCGGCGACCTGGGTGCGCACCGGCAGCACCGTGCGGTTGCCCAGTTCCTCGTTGGCCAGCTGGCCATAGAAATTGAACTGGCCGGCGATCGACTGGAACTGCTGCTGGGCCTCGCCGGCACGGTTGTCCGCCTTGAGCGCGCGGCCATACCAGTAGGTCCAGGCCGGGTCCTTGGCGCGCAGCTCGGGGCGCATCAGCTCCACCGCCAGGCGCACCTGCTTCCAGTCGCCCTGGCGCAGCGCGGCACGCACGCGCCATTCCTGGGTCTCGTCGGACAGCCACTGGTTGCCGCCCAGGTCCATCTGGCGGCTGTAGTAGCCGGCCGCCTCGGGCGCCAGCTTCTTGGCGGCGAACTGGCCGATCACGCCCCAGCCCGCGCCCTGCTCGTCGCGCGACAGGCCGCCGGCGCTGGCGTTCAGGTAGGCCGCCGCCTGCGAGGGATCGTTGCRCGCCATCTTGACCACCGTGGCCAGTGTGTTGCTGTCGCCGCGCGCGTCGGGGACCGCGGCGGCAATGCGCCCCGCCAGCGTCACAAAATTCTGCTCGAGCGCCTGGCGTGCCTGGAAGGCCACGTCGCTGGGCTCGATCTGCCGGCTCTGCGCCAGGTAAGCGATCAGGTCGACGCAGCCTTCGCCGAAGTACTTGGGATCGCTGAGCACGGCGCGCGCATCGGCCGCCACGTTCTGGCCCTTGAGCGCGCGCGACAGCAGCGCATAGCACTCCACCTGGGTGTCGTCCTTGAGCACGAACTGCGGGTACTCGGCGTCGAAATTGGCCCAGTCGCGCTTCTTGCCCAGCACCAGCAGCCAGTCGTTGCGCATGCGGTCGGCAATGGCCTCGCCCTTGTAGCGCTGCAGGAAGGCGCGCACCTGGTCGTCCGGCGCGTCGATGCGGGCCAGGCCGCTGGCGTCGAACATCTGCGGCTTGATGCGGAAATACTCGACGTACGACGGGATCGGGTAGTCCACCAGCGTGGCCGAGATGGCATCGGTGCGCACCACGTCGTTCTTGCGGGCGGCCTCGCGCAGTGCCACGAAAGCGTCGTCGGGATTGCTCGGGATGCTCAGCGAGGGCGCCTGGGACTGGACCTGCGGCGACGGGCGCTTTTGTGCAAATACCGGCGTGGCAAGCAGCGCGCACGCGATCGCCGTCAGGGCGGCCTTGGCCGCACGCTGCGGATATACTCCCTTCGGCATTCTTAGCTTCCTTGTTGTGACGGCCGGACGGCATCGCCTTCTCGGAGCGCGCCTTTTCCGACCGTGCAATATTTGGTCAACAGCAGACATTATCCCACGCAGCCATGCCCAGCGACGAGCATCGCAACCGCTCCGGCGAGGAACGCAACGCCCTGCGGCAGCGCCTGCTGGCGCTGCGCGCCGCCCTGCCCGCGCGCGCCCGCGCCGACGCCGCCATCGAAGCCGCGCTGGCCACGCTGCTGGAACGCCAGGCAGCGGTGCGGCGCCTCGGTTTCTACTGGCCGATCCAGCACGAGTTCGACGCACGCCCCGCGGTAACGCGCTGGCTGGCCGCCGCGCCCGGCCGCCAGGCGGCCCTGCCGGTGGTCAGCCGCCCCGGCGCGCCGCTCGACTTCCACCTGTGGGAACCCGGCACCGCGATGGCCACTGGACGCTACGGCATCCCGGTCCCCGACGGCACGCCGGCCGTGGTGCCGGACGCGCTGCTGATTCCTTGTGTCGGTTTCAGCTCCGATAAGTTCCGCTTGGGATATGGCGGGGGCTTCTATGACCGCACGTTGGCGGCGCTGGCTGCCGCTGGCGGTACACCGCCGGTGGCGATTGGCATCGGGTTCGAGGCTTGCCGGATCGGGCTCCTGGCGGAGGGGCATGATGTGGGGATGGATTGGGTGGTTAGTGAGGGGGGGATTTTTTGACGCATGGGAGTGCGCCTGTGTCTGTGGGCCTGGCGGCCCGAGCTTGATTGGCTGTTCAGACTGTGGGCCTGGCGGCCTGGGCCTTTTGGGTCCTTCAGGCGCATGCAAGTGCGCCTGTCTCTGTGGGCCTAGCGGCGCGGGCTTTTTGGGTCATTCAGGCGCATGCAAGTGCGCCTGCCTCTGTGGGCCTAGCGGCGCAGGCTTGGTAGCCCGTTCGCACACATGTAAGTGTCACTTTTCTTTTCTCGAAAAGAAAAGTAACCAAAAGAAAGCGATTCTTGCAGAAGGCTGGGCGCTCAGATTTCTCGTCTCTCGCTGGTTTCGTGGTGGGTCTTGTGGCTTCGGCTCGACTGCTGACGCTACCGGCGCTGGCCGCGGTGCCATCCCGGATGTGGCCGTTTCACATTACGGCTCCATGATGGCCGAGGCCCAGGCCATTCAAGCTGCTGCCGCGACCGGCTCGGGTGGCCACGATATAGCACCCTCGTGTTTTCGTGGTGGGCGCGGTGGACCCGAACGCGAAAGCCTCGGCTTCCCAAACCGGTGGGCCGGTGTGCTGCGGCTGAGTGCTCCCGCCCGGGAG
>NZ_JBFTLQ010000153.1:0-9126 GCF_056396525.1 Cupriavidus sp. 05T41 | reverse complement strand
GGTCGTGTGTATCCAAGCCTTCGTCGAATGCGCTGTATCGATMGGCCAGCAGCCGGCTGGCGTCATCCTTTTTGCCTTGCTGCTGCCAAAGCCGGCTCAAAGACATCACCGCGCGCAGTTCCAGGGATCGGGCGCCTTGGCGGCGAGCGAGCGCGATCGCTCGCAGGAAGCTGGCTTCGGCTTCGCCTTGGCTGATGTGCCCCGCGCGTTCGGGGCACGGCTCCATCAGCATTAGCTCGCCATGGAGCCGATGTAATTCGGCTTCGTACACGCGCTCGCCGGTGCGGTCGGCCTGGCCCAGTGCCTCGGCAAGCGTCGCAAGCCCTGCTTCAGTTTGCCCCGTTTTTGCGAAGGCTTCGGCCAGCAGCATAAGGAAGTGAGTCCGCAACACTTCGGCCCCCGTGGCGCGGTACGCGCTCAAGCCCTGCTGTATCAATTCAATGCCCTCTGTCGCGCGTCCCTGCCCGGCCAACGCCCAGCCAAGAAGAATGGTTCCACACGCCAATCCGAACGGCAGGCCGAAGTCGGTGGCGAGGTCGACGAGCGCCTGCGCGAGCTCMATTGACGGCTGCACTTCCCCGCGGAGCAGGCGGACTTCGGCGGCAAAAAATAGCGCGTCGGCCGAGTCCGAGGGATGGGAAGGCGTCTGGGCCAGGGCGAGCGCCTCCTGGCTGCGCGCTTGGGCTTGATCCGGGTAGCCAAGCAGCCAGAGGTCCATGGCAATGTGGTTCAGCCCCTGCACACCGGGCTCCAATCCATAGATGAAGGCATGCGAATGGTGTTGTGAGGGGTCATAGAGCGCCATGGCTTGCTCCAGATGCGCACGGGCGGGCACCAGTTCGCCAAGATAGAACAAGGCGGTTCCCAGCGCCCGACGCGCCTGGACCAATAACGCAGGATMCTGCGACGTTTCGGCAAGCGTCACCAATTGCTCTGCCAATTCGCGCGCGGTCTGGAGTTCAGCCCGAACTGTGTAGAACGTGCGCAGCCCCAGTATTGCAGGGAATAGATGGAGGGTTTCGCCGAGCTGCCGACACAGCTCCAGGGCGCGCGCGTACGCTGCCCCCACTTCCGGGGCGGCGAAGCCCCTGGTGGCCATCCAGGCCGGACCGAGGGTGATCTGGAGTGCAAGTTCCTGCTGTGCGCGTTCCTTGCTATCAGGCAGCGTCGCGAGCAGGGTCAGCGCCATGGTGAGGTGGGTGACGGCTTCTGCGTCGGCGGAGCGTTGCACTGCCTGGCGTCCGGCACGGTGCAGGTACTCCACGGCTTTTGGCGTGTTGCCGCTGCGGCTGAAATGATATGCCAGCTCGCTGCAGTGCTCCTCGAGCTGGGCGCTAAACAGGGCCTCGATCGCCTGGGCCGTGCACTCATGCAGCGCACGACGCCGCTCGCTTAGCAGGGAGCCGTAGGTCACCTCCTGGGTCAGCGCATGCTTGAAGCTGTACTCCACCTCCGGAAACGCCGGCTGCTCGTAGATGAATTCCCCGGCTTGCAGCCGCGCCAGCAGGCTCCTCGTTGTGTCCTCGGGCTGCTCGACGACGCGCGCGAGCAGGCTCCATGGAAATACCTTGCCGATCACCGCCAGGGTCTGCAGCAGTGCTTTCTCGGCTGGTTGCAGGCGGTCGATGCGGGCGGCGAGCACCCCCTGCACGGTGGCCGGGATGTGCAGCTTGCCCGGGATCTGCTCGAGACGGTAATGCCCGCGCTCGCCTCGCAGCACCTGCCCCTCGACCAGGTCCTGCACCACTTCCTCGATGAAGAATGGATTGCCTTCGGTCTGCGCCAGGATCAGGTGCTCGAGCGGAGCAATTCCGGCGGCATCGCCCAGCAGGGCTCGCAGCAGTTCCCGGGCTTCGGCTTCGCCCAGGGGACCCAGGCGTAGCTGGGTGTAGTAGCTCTTGCGGCTCCAGTCGTGCCGGTACTCGGGCCGGAAGTTGACCAGCAGCAGGATGCGGGCGCTGGCCACGCTCTCGCCGAGAAAGCCGAGGAAGGCCTCGGTTTCCCGGTCGAGCCATTGCAGATCCTCGACGATCAGCTCCAGCGGCTGGGCCAGGCTTTCCCGCACCAGCAGCCGCTTGATCGCCTCGAAAGTGCGCTGCTGGCGGATCTGGGCGTCCATCGGCGCCAGCGCCGAGTCAGGCTCGGCGGCCCCCAGCAGGTGGAACAGATAAGGCAGGCTGTCTTCGAGCGCGCGGTCCAGCGTCAGGAGCTTGCCGGTGAGCTTCTCGCGCCGCCGGCGCTCATCGTCCTGCGCCGTGATCTGGCAGTAGTTGCGCAGCAGTTCGATCAGTGGCAGATACGGATAGGCCTTGCCGTGCGACACCGAGAAGGTTTCCAGCACCAGGCAATCGCGCGGCGCGAGCAGCTTGAACTCATGGCAGAGCCGCGACTTGCCGACCCMTGGCTCGCCGACCACGCCGACGATCTGACCATGTCCGGCCCGCGCCCTTGCGCGCGCCTCATATAGTTGTTMAAGCTCGCGGGCACGGCCGACAAAGCGCGCCAGCCCGCGGCTGGCCGACACCTGCAGCCGGGTGCGCAGCGGGCCGGGGCCGAGCACTTCGAAGACYGCGAGCGGCTCGGGCAGCCCCTTGATCGGCGTCGCGCCGAGCGCCTTGAACGCGAAATAGCCTTCGGTCAGGTTGTGGGTGTGTGCGCTCGCGACGATCGAACCGGGCACCGCGATGCTCTCCATGCGCGAAGCAATGTGGATCGATTTGCCCACTGGGTCGTAGTCAGTGTGCAAGTCCTGGGTGCGGATCGCGCGCACCACCACTTCGCCGGAGTTGATGCCGACGCGGATCTGCAGCGCGATCCMCTGGGCCAGGCGCACTCCGTCGGCGTAACGGCGCATGGCCTCCTGCATGCGCAGCGCCGCCAGCAAGGCCCGCTGCGGATGGTCTTCGTTCGCGATCGGCGCGCCGAACAGCGCCAGGATGCCGTCGCCCATCGACTTGGCCACATAGCCCTCGTAGTGATGCACGGCCTCCATCATCAGCGCCAGCACCGGGTCGATCAGGCGTCGCGCATCTTCGGGATCGAGGTCATGGATCAGTGCGGTCGAGCCGGCCATGTCGGCGAACAGCGCGGTGATTGTCTTGCGCTCGCCGTCTGACGGACCGCGAGCTTCCATCTCTGCTTGCGCCGCCCGGATGCGCTCGGCCAGATAGGGAGGCGTGTAGTCGATTGGCGTGTTGGGCGCACAGGTCGAGACAGGGAGCGTGCCGCCAGGAGGTCCACTTAGCGATGCGCCGCATTCGCTACAGAACTTGGCGCTCGCAGCCGCCCCCTGGCCGCAGGCCGGGCAGACGCGCACAAGCCTGGCGCCGCATTCCTCGCAGAACTTTGCGCCTGCCGCATTCTCGAACCCGCAGATTGCACAGCGCATGGGCTAGGCACCCTTTCCGGGCGCATGGAAGATTCACCTATTAGATGTTATCAATTGCGCCCCAGAAATCGAGATATGTTCACACGCGGAGTGCATGCATACCCTCTTCTGGTGTGGAGCGGCGCAAAACGTGCACAAACGCGGGGGGCGCCAGGATGCTTTAAGCAAGAACGCGCCGAATMAGGTGTGATGCGTCAGCCGCCGAGGCCCCCGGACGTTACCCGTTACCTCCCCTTCTTTGCGGCCTCTCCAAGGTGATCGATCAGCGCCAGCACGGTCCGCGTTTCGCGCGCKCCCCGCCGCGTGATGATCTTGAAATCGAGATGCGTGGTGTAGCGCTCTGGCGCAATACGGCGCAACAGGCCGGGCGCCACCCACGCATCGGCATAGTGCGGCGGCAGGAAGCCAATGTAGTTCCCGGACAGGATCAGCATGGCGCGCCCTTCGACGTTATCCACCATCGCTGCAGCCTCCTGCATCCCGAGCAGGTCAAGCTCCTGGCGCCCGAGGTAGCCGCGCGTCGCCAGGTTCGCACTGGCAACCTGCTCCGCCTGGCCCTTCTGACCGGCATGGGAGAAGAGCGGATGCGGCGATGCGCAGTAAAGTCCTTGCTCCTCGCGATAGAGCATGCGGTAGTCCAGGCCCGCTACCGGGTCCGGAAACGGTCCGACCGCGAGGTGGAGGCTGCCATCCAGCACCCGCTGTTCGAGGCGGTTGGGCGAGTCGATCTCGATATGTAGCTGCACCTTCGGCGCGGCTTGGCCAAAGCTGCGGATGGCGGCCAGTTGAGGCGCCCCACGGTCGGTAAGCGTGGCCTCGATCAGCCCCAGGCGAAGTACGCCGTGAAGCTCACGGCGGATGGTCCCGGCTTCCATCTGGAAGGTGTCCACTGCCGCGAGCAGTCGCTGGGCCGCAGCGTGCATTTGCTGGCCCTCCTCGGTCAGGCGAAACCCGCTGCGCCCGCGCTCGCACAAGCGCACACCCAGTCGGGTCTCGAGTTGCGTCATGTGCTCGCTGATGCTGGACGCGCCAATGCCCAGCAGCGATTGCGCCGCGGCAAAGCCACCGCATCCCACGATAGTTTCGAAGATTCTCAGTAGCTTGAGGTCCACATCGCGGAGTTTCACGTTCCCGTCTTTAGTTCGGATTTTAACGAACTGAAGTTCTAAACATTCTGATTGTACCGGACCATGCCGTTGTCCAGAATGAACTCGTCCCCACCGCATCAACGAAGAAAGGATTAGTGAACGCGATGTCTGAAAATCAATATGAGAAGGGCCGGCTCGACCTCCCATTCGTCGGTATCTGCACGTTCGGCAAATCGCCGCTCTGCCTTGACTGGGATGCCATCGACGCCGACGTGGCGGTCATCGGCGCGCCGTTCGACTGTGGCACCCAATGGCGAGCCGGCGCGCGTTTCGGGCCGCGCTCGATCCGCGAGGCGTCCACGCTGTTCTCCTTCGGCCACAGTGGCGCCTATGACTTCGAGGACGATGTCGTGTACATGCCGGCCAGCGAGGTCAGGATGGTCKACATTGGCGACGCCGATATGGTGCATACCAATACCGAAAAGTGCCATGCCAACATCGAATACGGGGTGCGCAAGATCCTGAAGGCCGGCGCGCTGCCCGTGGTGCTAGGCGGGGATCATTCGATCAATATCCCCTGCATCGCGGCCTTCGAAGGCCAGGAGCCGTTCCACGTGGTCCATATCGACGCCCACCTGGACTTTGTCGACGAGCGGCATGGCGTGCGTCACGGTCACGGCAACCCCTTGCGCCGCGCCGCGGAGAAGAGCGTCGTCAGCGGCATGACMCAGATCGGCATCCGCAACGTGTCCTCTACTGCACGCGAGGGGTATGCCCAAGCACGCGAGATGGGCTCGGACATCATCTCGGTGCGCCAGCTTCGCAAGCTCGGCATCCAGGGGGTGCTGGACCGCATCCCGAAGGGCGTACGCTATTACCTGACCATCGACATCGACGGGTTCGACGTCTCCATCGCGCCTGGCACAGGTACCCCGAGCCATGGCGGGCTGACTTACTACGAGGGTCTGGAATTGTTCGCTGGCCTGGCCGAGCAGGGCGACGTGGTGGGGATCGACCTGGTAGAAGTCGCTCCCGACTATGACCATACGGGATCCACCGCCATCCTTGCCGCGCAGCTTTTGCTCAACACGATCGGCCGGGTGATGCACCAGCGCAAGCTCAAGCGCGCCGCTGCGCGCTGAGCGCTGAACGCAAAAGGGGCCGCGTCGTCATCAGGCATGCCGTCGTCTTTACATGGCCATGCAGCGCGCCATTCAGCGGCGTCGCGCGACCTGGCAAAAAAGGGGAGCCGCAATGTTTCGTCAATCTCGTTTCTGGGCAGGCCTGGCCGCCGGCGTGCTGGCGTGCCCGTTGCCGTCCTTCGTCATGGCTGCGGAGCAGCAGGTCGTCAAGGTCGGCCTGACGGGGCCACTGTCCGGMCCGCAGGCCGCCATTGGCAAGGACAATGAAAACGGCCTGCGCATGGCCATCGATCAACTGAATGCGCAAGGCCTTGTCGTCAACGGCAAAGCCGTGCGTTTTAGCCTGGTCTCCGAGGACGACGCCGCAGATCCGCGCACCGGCATGTCGGTTGCCCAGCGCCTGGTGGACGGGGACGTGAAGGTGGTGTTCGGGCCGTTMAACTCGGGCGTCGCCATCCCGATCTCCCGCCTGCTGGACCAGGCCGGGGTAGTGATGGCAACGGTGGCTTCGAACCCGGCAGTCACCCAGTCCGGGTACACCTATGTCTTCCGGATCTCGGCCAATGACAGCCAGCTTGGCAAGCGCATGGGCGAGTTTGCTTCGGTCAAACTGCGCGCCAGGCGTTTCGCGGTCATCGACGACCGKACCGCCTACGGCCAGGGTGTGGCGGACGAGTTCGTCAAGGCAGCCAGGGCGCAAGGCATCGAGATCGTCGCCCGCGAATACACCTCGGACAAGGCCGTAGACTTCGTCCCGATTCTGACCCGAATACGCGGCATGAAGGTGGACGGCATCTTCTATGGTGGCTACTACTCGCAGGCCGGACCCCTGCGCAGCCAGATGAAGCGGCTCGCCATGGCCGACGCCTATCTGCTCGGTKGCGATGCGATGTGCAATATCGAACTGGCCAGGCTGGGGGGCGATGCCGTGGACGAGCATGTGTACTGCCCGCAGGGCGGTCCCGTGCTCGAGAACACCGGCCCGGGGCGCCAGTTCAAGAGCGACTACAGGAAGCGCTACAACACCGATMCGCTCACTTACAGCGCGTCTATCTATGACGGCCTCAGGTTGGTAGCCCAGGCGATGAAGACAGCCAACTCGGTCKAGTCGGCGCAGTACCGGGCAGCGCTGGCGGGTATCGATATGGAGGGCGTGGCCGGCCGATACCGCTTCGACCCCAACCGCGACCTGCGGGATTCGCCGATCACCATCTACACCTACCGCAACAGCGCCCTGGTGCCATTGCCGCAGGACAGGTAGCGCCAGTTCGCTGGCATGCCTCGTCGGCGGGCGCGACATAGCCGTGGCATCGGGATTTCGTTTTCTTGTCGATGGATCGGCGATCCGCTGTATCGCTGCGCCTTCTTACCCTGCATAAGGAGTTCAACACCCCTTATTACCCACAGAGCAGATCCACAAGACACACAACAAGACACACCACAAGACTGGTCGCCGGTTGCATGCGGCAAAAGCCCATGCCTGGATAGACGTAGCGCGACCAGGACAAAATAATCCGGAGACAGAGTATGAGTAACACGAAATCCTTGCGCGGCGCGGAGGTGCTACCAGGTGGCAATCGCCCGGGATACCCGGCGAGCCAGGCCCGCAGCAGCGCCGTGGATGCCGACACCAGGCAGGTACTGCGCCGCGCTACCGCGGCAGGCTTTATCGGCACCTTTATCGAGTGGTTCGACTACGCCGCCTACGGCTTTCTTGCAACCGTCATTGCGGTAGTGTTCTTTCCCAAGAGCGACCCGACCACCAGCCTGATGGCTACCTATGCCGTATTCGCGCTGTCCTTCGTCGTGCGTCCGATCGGAGGGGTGATCTGGGGGCATTTCGGCGACAAGTTCGGCCGGCGCAATACGCTGTCGCTGTCGATCATGATCATGTCCTGCTCGACCTTCCTGATCGCCTTCCTGCCGACTTACGGGCAGGTGGGCTTGTGGGCGCCGGTACTGCTGCTTGTCATCCGGCTGGTCCAGGGCTTCTCGGCTTCAGGCGAATACGCCGGCGCCTCKGCCTTTCTTGCCGAATATGCACCGAACCGCAAGCGCGGGCTCTACACCAGTGTCATCCCTGCCGCGGAAGCCGCCGGCCTGCTGTTCGCGTCGCTGTTCGTCGCCGGGCTGCATACGGTGCTGACCTCCGGACAGTTGCTCGAATGGGGCTGGCGCGTGCCGTTCCTGCTKGCCGCCCCTTTTGGGCTGGTTGGCCGTTACATCCGGCTTCAACTAGAAGATACGCCGAAGTTCGTCGCGATGGAGCACGCCAATCACGCACCGCAGGCGCCGCTGCGCGAGTTGCTCACCTCGCATCGCCGTACCATGCTGGTCGGCTTCGGCGTGACCTGCCTGAACGCCGTCGGCTTTTACTTGTTGCTCAGCTATATGCCTGTGTACCTGTCAAAGGAACTCGGCATGAGCGACTCGGTGTCCTTCCTGGTCTCTACCGTATCGCTGGCCAGCTATGTCGTGATGATTTTCGTGATGGGCCTGCTTTCCGACCGGTTCGGGCGGAAGACGATGCTGGTTTCCGCCTGCATCCTGTTCGCGCTCTTCACGGTGCCGCTGTTCCATTCGCTGTCGAGCGCCAGCATCGTCGGCATCTTGCTGATTCAGGTGGCACTGGGCGCCTTCCTCACCATCAACGACGGCACGCTGCCGTGCTTCCTGTCGGAGAGTTTTCCGACCCGCGTGCGATATAGCGGCTTTGCACTGTGCTTTAACAGCGCGAACGCCTTGTTCGGCGGCACCGCCCCCCTGGTCGCGACCTGGCTGATCAGCGCCACGGGCAATAAGCTTGCACCAGCCTGGTACCTGGTCGGGGCTGCGGTGGTGTCGCTGATTGCCATCCTGGCCAGCCGTACGCCTTCGGGCGGTGCGTTACCGGACTAAGCAAGCAAGGGGCGCAGCTTGACGCATCGGCTGTGATCCCGGGCAGCCCGGCCGCAAATCGGCCGCTAAGCGKCCACTAAGCGGCTGCAAGACGACGCAGGAGAGACCGGGGATGGTACGTGCCATCCCCGGCGCCGACGGAGCAACCACCCCGGAAACTMTCAGGCAAAAGGACTGTGGCGTCGATTCAAGAATCTGGAGAGTGGCATTGCAAGGAATGCCCACCGAAGGGGACGGCACCGGTCACCGGCCGCTGCCAAAGCTCTCAGGTACCGGGACAGATGGGGTAGGAAGCCGAGGATTCGGCCATCGCTTTGCCTGACAGAGGACCCTGCCATGTCTCAAATCATAGTCATAGGCGCCGGCATTACCGGCGTCACCACCGCCTACACGCTATCGAAACTCGGATACGAGGTGACTGTCGTCGACCGCCATCTTTATCCCGCCATGGAGACGTCGTTCGCCAATGGCGGCCAGCTCTCCGCGTGTAACGCGGAAGTCTGGAACAGCGCGGGAACGATACTAAAAGGGCTGAAATGGATGCTGAAACGCAACGCGCCGCTGCTGGTGAACCCGAAGCCGTCGTGGCACAAATACTCGTGGATGGGGG
>NZ_JBFTLQ010000152.1:0-9246 GCF_056396525.1 Cupriavidus sp. 05T41 | reverse complement strand
GTCGCGCAGGTCGGTCCAGAACTGCGCCAGCACCTCGGTCGGCGTGCCCATGCTGCCCTTGCGCACCAGTTGATAGAGCTTGTTGGCGGTGGGGGTGATGCCGTAGCGGAAAAAGAGCAGGCCGCAGACCTCGYGGTAGAGCGCGCGGGTCTCGGGGAATTGGGTGCGCAGGGCGGCCACGTCGGCGGCGAGCGTGGCCTGCAAGGCGGCGTCGGACGGCGTGGATTCAGGGCTGGCGGTCATGGTTTGGCAAAAATCGTCCGAGAATTTTCAATATATTACTACGTAATACGTATTTAATATTGATTTTTATCTCACACGTTAGACATAATTACGCTTCTGTCTATAACTTATGGCGCACTGCCCTCCTGACTTGCGCCTCKGCCACACTTTCGGCAAACCGCTCGCACGAAAGTGATCGCGGCGGCTAGGAGAGGCTGACCTGGAAGAACTGGAAGCGGCGGGAGGCCTCGGCCCGGCTGGCTGCGGCGGGCGGTCAATGCGGGGCTGACGGCGGGATTTTTCCGGGATCGGATAAGAGTCCTGGAGAACCAAGCGGGGCCCGGAATCTCGCAGGAGCCTTGCTTGCCCCCGGCCCAGTCACCGTCACACTTGTGGCAGCCGAGCTGGTGCTCGCCGGGAAKGGTGACTTCCGCAGCCCACGTGGCTATGCCCACGCGGGCCTGATGGCCTTTGTTCGGCTGCGCTGCTCGTCGGATTCGGCCCATCATCCCCGGCGGGTCATACGCCACGGCGGCCTTGGCCCCAGGGCTTTGCGCAGCATCTCGACGAAGAGCCGCGCACGCATTGATGACTGGCGCGACTGCGGCACCAGCGCCATCACGTCGGCGTCGGGCAGCCGGTACGCTGGCAGCAGCGCTACAAGACGGCCGGAGAGCAGTTCATCGGCCACATCCCATTCTGACCGCGCCATGATGCCTTTGCCGGTCAGGCACCAGTGATGGACAACATCGCCGTCGTTGCTCTCCATCGTTGGGCGCACCCGCACTGTCTGTTCTCGCGATCGCGCATGGCGAGGGTTCTGGCTTTGGCTGTTTCCGCCGTCCTTTGCRCCGTCATCGCAGGTAAAGCGCCACAGCGTCACATCCTCCTCGTTCTCCCTGAGAACCAGGCAGGCGTGCCGTTCGAGATCTGCAGGCGTTTCCAATGGCGGTACTTTGGCCAGGTATTCGGGCGCCGCGCACAGGATGCGTCGGTTCGGCGCAATGCGATGCGCAATCCAACGCGAATCCGGGATCTCGCCGATGCTGACCAGCACGTCGAAGGCATMACGGCCATGCACCGGCTGGCGCGGCAGCATCAGGTTGTCCGACAGGTACAACTGCACCTCGAGATTGGGATGCGTGCCATGGAACTGCGCCAACAGCGGACCGAGGTAGCGGCGCCCAAAGCCAAACGGCCCGTGGACTTTGAGCTTGCCTGCCACGGCCTGGCTGCGCTGCTGCAGTGCCTCTTCGATCGCCTGCATCTGTTCCAGGACACCGGTGGCGTGCTGCGCCAGCAGATGCCCTTCGTGCGTGAGTTGGAGGCGCCGTGTGGTGCGCTGGGCTAGCCGGATACCCAGGCGCGCCTCCAGTTG
This sequence comes from Cupriavidus sp. 05T41, assembly GCF_056396525.1. Lineage (NCBI taxonomy): Bacteria > Pseudomonadati > Pseudomonadota > Betaproteobacteria > Burkholderiales > Burkholderiaceae > Cupriavidus > Cupriavidus sp. 05T41. The sequence continues at coordinate 7,646 of NZ_JBFTLQ010000152.1, read as the reverse complement.
GCCCAGGCGCTTGGTCACGGCCGGTGGGGTGACGTTCTCCTCCCGGGCCAATGCGGCCAGGCTTCCTAAGCGATCCAGCGCCAGAACGAACCGCAGATCTTCGATGTCTAGCTTCATTATTAACCTTCAGGTGAATTAAGAAATTCTATGGCATTAACCACATGAGGGCATGGCATACCTACACTGGCGACTCGAAACCCGGAGACCGCCGCCATGACACAGCCAACACATCAGCCACTGCAAACACCTCAAGCCCGCCAATACGATTTMGTCMTGTTCGATCTGCTAACCGCGTTGCTCGACTCCTGGTCCCTGTGGAATAGCGTCGCGGGCAGCGAGACGGCAGGCCGGGCCTGGCGTGCCGCCTACCTGAAGCGCACCTATGCGTGCGGCGCCTACCGCCCCTACGAGACGCTAGTGCGCGAGGCCGCGATCGAGACCGGGCTGCCACCATCCATGGCTGACGCGCTCGAAGAACGGTGGACAGAGCTCACGCTGTGGGACGGTGCCGCCGCTGTTCTCGACGCCCTGCGCGCATCGCATGGACTCGGTGTTGTGACCAACTGCTCCGAGCGTCTCGGGCGGCTGGCGGTCGAGCGCCTCAATGTGCCGATGGACGTGATAGTGACGTCCGAGCGCGCCGGCTTCTACAAGCCGGATCCGCGCCCCTATCGACAGGCGCTGCAGGAATTGCGGTCGGAGGCTGCCAATACGCTATTCGTCGCCGGATCCGGCTTCGATCTGTTCGGAACATCGGCGGTAGGGCTCGACACCTACTGGCACAACCACGCAGGGCTGCTTTTGCCCGACGGCGCGCCGGCACCGTTGCAGCAGGGCCCGAGCCTCCTGCCCGTGCTCGAGCTCGTCGCAACGCCGCGCAGCGGAACCCAAGCGCAGGGTTGAGAGGCGCGCTACTTGCGAGGAGACCCAATGAAATCCGCCATTGCCACCGCCCTGCTCGTCGGCTCGCTGAGCGCCGTCGTTGTCCCAACCGCGTTTGCTGCCACTGCGCCCGCTGCACCGCCCGCGCCGGCGCAAAAGTGGCCAAGCAAGCCACTTACGCTCATCATGCCGTTCCCTGCCGGCGGCCCCAGCGACGCGCTGGCCCGCGCCGTTGCCGCCAGGATGGCATCCGGCCTGGGCACATCGATCGTGGTCGAGAACGTTGCGGGCGCAGGCGGCTCGATCGGCATGCAAAAACTCGCTCGCGCGCCCGCCGACGGCTACACGATCGGTTTCGGCACCATAGGCACCCAGGCGGCCAACATGATCCTGTATCGCAAGCCGCTGTATGACGCGCGTCAGGATTTCGAGCCGCTGGGGCTGGTCGGGTCCGCGCCCGTGCTCCTGCTGGTCAAGCGCGATCTGCCAGTCAATGACTTCAACCAGTTCACCGACTACCTTCAGGGACATCCGGCCACCACGTCATATGGCACCGCTGGGATCGGTTCCATCTCGCATCTGGCGTGCCTGATGCTCCTGGGCGACCTGAAGCTGAATGCCATGCACGTTCCGTACAAGGGCGTGGCGCCGGCGATGGCAGGTTTGATGGGTGGCGAGACAGACTTCACCTGCGATCAGACCACCACATCACTCGCGCAGGTGGCGAGTGGCCGTGTCCGCGCCATCGCGGTGCTGACGCGGGAGCCTCTGCCCACGCTGCCCAAGGTCGCCACGGCGCAAAGCAGTGGCAAGACACGCATCGATTTCCATTCCTGGAACGGCCTGTTTGCTCCCAAGGGCACCCCTGCTCCTGTGGTGGCCAGGCTGAATCAGGCAATCAACGACGCGTTGGCTGACACTGCCCTGGTGCGCCAGATGCACGAAGTGGGTGTCGAGTTCCCGGCCCGCGCCGACAACACGCCCGCCAATCTAGCCCGGCTTGTGGAGCGCGATTTCCGGCGCCTGCGGCCGCTTCTCGAAGCCAACAAGGTGCAACTGGATTAAGCAAACGGGCAGCCGCTCGCTGCGTGCTGCCCCCAACAAAGGATTCCCATGACTTTGCAAGAACTTGAAACGCCGGCGCTTGTGCTGGACCGAGCCAAGATGGAACGCAATATCGCGCGGCTGCGCAACCGCCTTGCGCCCTCCGGCGTCACGCTGCGGCCACACGTCAAGACCAACAAGTCGGTCGACGTCACGTCTTGCATCGGTGCAGCTGGTACGCCAATCACCGTGTCCACACTGAAGGAAGCTGGCTACTTCCTTGACCACGGCTGGAGCGACATCCTGTACGCGGTGGGCATCGTGCCGTCCAAGCTGGCGCATGTCGAAGACCTGGTGCGGCGGGGCGCAAAGCTGACGCTGCTGCTCGACAACGTGGAGGCGGCCAGCGCGCTCGCGGCCTGGTGTCGCGAGCGCGCCCTCAACGTGCCGGTGCTCATCGAGATCGACACCGACGGTYACMGCTCAGGCGTCAAGCCGGAGGACCCGTCGTTGCTCGATATCGCTGCCGCACTGGGCTATGACGAGGGGACTGGCGCCTGGCTCGCGGGCGTGCTCGCCCATGCAGGCGACTCGTACAACTGCCGTTCGGTCGAGGCGATTGAAGCCCTGGCCGAGCAGGAGCGCGCCGGCGCCGTAAGGGCGGCGGAACGTTTGCGCGCCGCCGGCCATCGCGCGCCGGTGGTTAGCGTCGGTAGTACGCCGACCGCTCATTTCGCCCGCTCGCTCGAGGGCGTGACAGAGGTACGGGCAGGGGTGTTTGTATTCTTTGATCTGGTGATGCGGGGCATTGGGGTCTGCGACACAGATGACATTGCGCTGTCGGTCTTGTGCACGGTGATCGGGCACCAGCGTGAAAAAGGCTGGCTAATCACCGATGCAGGCTGGATGGCAATGTCGCGCGACCGTGGCACCGCGAAGCAACCGGTCGACCATGGCTATGGATTGGTTTGCGATATCGACGGCAAGCCGCTGTCAGATCTGGTGATGATCGACGCCAACCAGGAGCATGGTATCGTCCGCCACCGCACGGATCCGACCGCCACGCCAATGCTCCCACTCGGCACGCTTTTGCGCGTGCTGCCGAATCATGCATGCGCGACAGCGGCACAGCACGGGGCCTACGCGGTAGTAGCGGGCGGCACTGCGTTGCAAGCGCGTTGGACCCGCTTTGGGGGATGGTGAGCGCGATGGCTAAAAGCAATCCTGGCACAATCGCCGCCTCTACGCCCGCGGCAACCACCGGAGTCAACAATGGCGTCGCTTTTTTCGACGTGCCGGCACTAGCTGCGCCACGCGGCCACAACTCGCACGTTGCGACGGGCCAAGGCCTCGTCTTCGTCTTCGTCTTCGTCTTCGTCTTCGTCTTCAGTGTGTCACCGTGATGACAGGGCAGCCTTGCACCGTCTTGGTGTTTCCCCGAGATTGTGCTGACCGCGCCTTACCCTAATAATCGCGCCCTGTGCCTGCGTCGTGCAGGCGCAGTAAGGGCTTGATTGCCCAGGATAAAAAGGAAGTCCAGATGTTCCGCTTCGAGTATGGAACGAGCAATGTTTATGTCCAGCTTGKATTCGCGGACGCCGAAGAAATCCCGCTCAAAGCGGGAATTGTGAGAGACATCACCGACCGCATTCGGGCCGCCGGGCTGACGCTCTCGGATGCCGCCGCCATGCTAGGKACATCACAATCGGATCTGCTCCTGGCGCTTTGCGGGAAATTCCAATCTTTCCGCGCAGCAGAGTTGCACAGTTGGCTTGATCGGCTGAAMTTCCCGTTGCTGCCGAAAAGCCGATAAGCCCTGGACGCTTGCAGGGGGCATCGACCTGATGCCCGAGTGGCTGCAGGCTATATTGCCACCGGGACAATGCACGGTACGGCGGAACTGGATACGTCAATACAGCCTCATCCTCGCTAGTCCGATGCAGGGACTACACAGTGGCGGGCTTCGCCCAGCGGATCAATTCCGCCTTCAGTTCCCTGGACTCCTGCTCGAGAGCGCCTCATCGTTCCAGAGCTTTGCCAGCTTCATGCACTCATCGGCAAACGACTCGCGCGCCTGAGGGGTCTCGCCACCATTCCTTCCCGCTCTTTCGCGCGATCCTCATCATCCGCCGACTTGATGCTGGAGCAGATGCGGAGCTTGGTCAGCATCGACCACATTTCATTGCCGCTATTGGCCCGTCACTTGCGGGCTCCACGGGTTGTGGGTGTTTGACGCCTGGCGATTAATTGCGTTTTCCTGCGACGATGGGAGGGCTGAGGCGCCAGCCGACTCGAGGGACGACAGCGTTGCCGGAGCACAATCATCCACTTGATCGCTGATTTTGTCGTCTTTGTCTTGCTTTTATCAGCATCCCGCCGTCAAGTCGCCTCTGTCCGCCAGTTTGCGAAACATGAGAAGACCCGACTAACATCCCMTCTCCGATTCATGCCAGTGCTCGGCCTTCCTGTGAGACGACCGCGCCGAGGATGACCGAAACAGGAGGTGATGTGGGAAATGCATCCACTAGCGGACCTGCCAGCATGCTGGCCCACTGCGATGCGCTGGCTGTGCAACCCGCGGAGCGACCCGCACCTGCAGGAGTTCGGCAATTGCTGATTGACCAACTGAACCAGGTCGCGGCCGAGCGCGCCGCAGGTGCATTGACGCGCCACCGCCGCACCGCGCTCACCGGTTGCGCACCTCACCAGACGGTTAGCGTCAAAGACGGTGAAGCACGTCTTCTGCTGAGTTTTTGCAGCAACGACTACCTCGGGCTGGCAAGCCACCCGGCGGTGATCGCCGCGTTCGCGGAGGGGGCCCGGCGTTACGGCGCGGGTAGCGGCGCTCCCGCCCGCGTCAATGCGCATCCGCTCGCCCACCACCAACTGGAAAGCGAGCTGGCCCGGTGGTTCGCGCCGAATATTCCCAAGGTGCAGGCGCTCTACTTCTGCACCGGATACATGGCCAACCTGGCCGTGCTGAGCGCGCTGGGCACGGCCGACGCCACCCTGTTTTGCGACAAGCTCATCCATGCCTCGCTGATCGATGGCGCGCTGCTGGCTCGCGCCACGATGAAAAGGTACCCACACTGCGATATCACCGCGCTCGCCAGGCAGCTTGCTGCCTGCAACAGCCCGCTAAAGCTGATCGTGACCGACAGCGTGTTCAGCATGGATGGCGACATGGCACCGCTTGCCGAAATGCTGGCACTGGCCGAGCGCCACGACGCCTGGATCGTGGTGGACGATGCCCACGGCTTTGGCGTGCTGGGGCAGCGAGGCCGAGGTGCCCTGGAGCATCTGGGGCTGACCTCCGAGCGCCTGATCTATGTCGGCACGCTGGGCAAGGCGGCGGGCGTGGCGGGCGCGTTTGTCGCTGCCCACCGGACGATTGTGGAGCATCTGGCCAACGTGGCCCGCCCCTACATCCACAGCGAGGCTGCGCCGCCGGCCATCGTTCATGCGCTCCTGAGCAGCCTGGCGCTGATCGCAGGCCATGAAGGACGCGAGCGCCGCGACCACCTGGCGCAGTTGATCGGGCAGTTGCGCAACGGCCTTCAAACCCTGCAGGTCCGGCATCCGCACGCCGGCTGKCATCTCGCCGACAGCAGTACACCCATMCAGCCCCTGATCGTCGGCGACAACGAGGCCGCGCTGTCGCTGTCCCAAGCGCTTGAGAACGACGGCATCCGCGTTACCGCGATCCGCCCGCCCACCGTGCCCAACGGTACGGCGCGCCTGCGCATCACACTGTCGGCGTCGCATACCGCAGCCGACGTGGCACGCTTGCTGGACAGCCTGTCCGCCATCATGGCCCGGCGGGCAGAGCCATGAAAAACCTCTCGCCTCATTGCCGTCGCTTCCGAACCGCGCCAGGCCGAAACCCGACAGCGTCTGGCTGCCAAAGCAGGATTCCACAATGACCAGCATTGCCGACAGCACGACTGCCACCAACCAGGCCACCACGCTCGCTTCCACGTCCCTAAGCCGGTACCACACCGAGGAAGCGATGGCCGGAGCGTTGACCCCCTGCGACCGCMTGGTCGACGACGCCTTCCTGCGTGACCCCTACCCTGCCTACCACGCGCTGCGCGCGCTCGGGCCCATCCATTGGAGCGAAGAATTCTTCGGGGGGGCCTGGCTACTGACCCGGCATGAAGATGTGGAAGCGGTGCTKCGCGACCCCCKGTATTCGGCGCGGCGCACGGGAGGATGGGTGATGCGTGGCAGCGAAGGCGAGCGCCAGGCGCTTTGCCCCTTCCAGCGCTTGTTCAGCCGGGCCATGCTGTTCCTGGACGCGCCCGATCATACGAGGCTGCGACAGGTGCTCAATGCCGGCTTCCGTCCGGCTGCCCTGCGCGCTTTTGCCGGCACCATCGAGCAAATGACGGCCGGGCTGATTGCGCAGCTCGCAGGCGCCGAGGCGTTCGATTTCATGGAGTCGATTGCCAGGCCGCTGCCGGCGATGGTCATCGCGAGGTTGCTAGGCATGGACGTCKAGAACCAGCCGGACTTCCTCGCCTGGTCCGAAGACCTGKCCGCCTTCATCGGCGCACCGGATCCCGACGCCGCGCTGAAACGGCGCGCCSAGGTCAGCCTGCTCAAGATGGCTGCAGCATTTGAATCGATGCTGGCGCGGCGCAAGGCAGAAGACACGGATCTCTCGCAGGCGCAACAGCGGGACCTGATCGGGCATCTGCTGTACGCCGAGGCCGAAGGCAAAATCGAGGCCGGTGCCGAACTACTGGCGCAATGCGCGATGCTGCTGTTTGCCGGTCATGAAACGACGCGCAATCTGCTTGGCAACGGACTGCACGCCCTGCTGAGCCATCCCGAGCAATGGCAGCGCCTGCAGCAGACCCCGGAACTGCTGCCCAATGCCCTGCGCGAGTTGCTGCGCTACGAAAGCCCGGTCCAGTACACGGGACGTCGGGTTGCTACAGACATGATGCTGCACGGGCGCCAGTTGCGGCGCGGCGATCTGGTCGTTGCCCTGATCGGCGCCGCCAATCGCGACCCGGCGCGCTTCCGCAACCCGGACGAGCTGGACATCACGCGACGCGAAGGCTCCCACCTTTCGTTCGGGCATGGCCCACATGTGTGCATCGGCGCCGCGCTGACGCTGATGGAGGCAGAGATCGTGTTCCGGGCGATTCTGCGCCACATGCCCGCGCTTTCGCTCGCAGACGCCKAACCGCACTGGAACGGCAACCCCGTCTACCGGGGCTTGGCCAGACTTAGTTTGCAAGCGCGAGGACAGTCTGCCCGACAGACGTAGCTGGCTTTGTCACAACTTGCCCTCCCGTCCTGGACGGACGGGAGGCAACAGCCTGTCTCCGTGCAAGCACGCCAATATCAATCCGCCGGCTTCAACTCGATCAGCAGATCCTTCGCGGCGACGCGGTCACCCTGCTTCACATGCACCGCGGCAATCTCGCAGTCGCGATCCGCGGTGATGTGGGTTTCCATCTTCATCGCCTCCAGCGCCATCAGCGTCGTTCCCGCCGCCACGCGCTGTCCTGGCTGGACCGCCACCGTCACGATCGAGCCCGGCATGGGCGCGGCGATATGCAGCGGATTGCCGGGCTCGGCAACCGGACGGCTGCTGCGCACCACGCTCGCGTGCGTGGTACTACGCTGCTCGACCAGCGTTGTGCGCGATTGTCCGTTGAGCTCGAACTGGACCTTGATGACCCCCTCTTCGGCACCCCCTCTTCGGC
>NZ_JBFTLQ010000151.1:0-9924 GCF_056396525.1 Cupriavidus sp. 05T41 | reverse complement strand
CGCCCGCCCTGATCCGCGACGACGCCGACGCCATCGCCACCGCACGCCGGCTGGCCGCGCAGTTCGCGCCCGGGGCCGCGCTGCGCGACCGCGAGCGCCGCCTGCCCTGGGCCGAGCTCGACGCCTTCAGCGCCAGCGGCCTGTGGGGCATCACGGTGCCGCGCGAGTTCGGCGGCGCCGGCGTCTGCACCGTGACGCTGGCCGAGGTGATCGCCACCATCGCCRGCGCCGACGGCTCGCTGGGGCAKATCCCGCAGAACCATTTCTATGCGCTGGAAGTGCTGCGCGTGGGCGGCAGCGAAGCGCAGAAGCGCTTCTTCTACGCACGCGCGCTGGCCGGCGAACGCTTCGGCAACGCGCTTGCCGAGATCGGCCACAAGGACTTCAAGCGCCGCACCCGGCTCAGCCCCGACGGCGACGGCTGGCGCGTGGACGGCAAGAAGTTCTATTGCACCGGCGMGCTCTATGCGCACTGGATCCCCACGCTGGTGGTGGCCGAGCAGGACGGCMGCGAGGTCACGCTGCTGGCGGTCGTTCCGCGCACCGCGCCGGGCGTGACCATCACCGACGACTGGGACGGCTTCGGCCAGCGCATCACCGGCAGTGGCTCTGTCACGTTCGAGAACGTGCGCGTGGAGGCGGACTGGGTGGTGCCCTTCCTGGCCTCCTTCGAGCAGCCCACCACCATCGGCCCGGTGGCGCAGATCATGCACGCCGCCATCGACCTCGGCATCGGCCGCGGCGCCTTCGAGGCYACGCTGCCCTTCGTGCGCGAGCAGTCGCGCCCGTGGCTGGATGCCGGCGTGGCGCGCGCCGCGGACGATCCGCTGACCATCCACCAGGTGGGCGAGGTGGCGGTGCGCCTGCGCGCGGCCGAAGCGCTGCTGCGCCGCGCCGGGCGCATCGTCGACGTGGCCCAGGCCGCGCCGGACGAGCGCAGCGTGGCCGCGGCCTCGATCGCCGTGGCCGAGGCGCGCGCGCTCACCACCACCGCATCGCTGCTGGCCGGCAGCAAGCTGTTCGAGCTGGCCGGCACCAGCGCCACGCTCGATGGCCTGGGGCTGGACCGCTTCTGGCGCAACGCACGCACTCACACGCTGCATGACCCGGTGCGCTGGAAGTACCACGCGGTCGGCAACTACTACCTCAACGACCGCCTTCCCACCCGGCACGGAGCCCTCTGATGGCACGCAAGCAAATCCTGCTCAACGCCTTCAACATGAACTGCGTGGGCCATATCAACCACGGCCTGTGGACGCATCCGCGCGACCGCTCCATCGACTACAACACGATCGAATACTGGACCGGCCAGGCGCGCACGCTCGAGCGCGGCCTGTTCGACGGCCTGTTCATCGCGGACATCGTGGGCGTGTACGACATCTACCAGGGCAACGTGGACGTGACGCTGCGCGAATCGATCCAGTTGCCGGTCAACGACCCGCTGCTGCTGGTATCGGCGATGGCCGCCGTGACGCAGCACCTGGGCTTCGGCGTCACCGTCAACCTCACCTACGAGCAGCCCTACCTGCTGGCGCGGCGCTTCTCCACGCTTGACCACCTCACGCGCGGGCGCGTGGGCTGGAATATCGTCACCGGCTACCTGGACAGCGCCGCGCGCGCGATGGGACTGGACAACCAGATCGCCCACGACGAGCGCTACGACCGCGCCGACGAATACCTGGAGGTGCTCTACAAGCTGTGGGAAGGCAGCTKGGAAGACGACGCGGTGCGGCGCGACAAGGCCGCGCGCGTGTTTGCCGACCCCGGCCGCGTGCACAAGGTGAACCACCAGGGCAAGTACTACAAGGTCGAGGGCTGTCACCTGGCCGAGCCGTCGCCGCAGCGCACGCCGGTGCTGTTCCAGGCCGGCAGCTCGGGGCGCGGCCAGCAATTCGCCGCGCGCCACGCCGAATGCGTATTCATCTCGCCGCCCAGCAAGGAAGCCGCGCGCAACACCGTGCGCGCGCTGCGCGAGCAACTGATGGCGGCCGGCCGCCGGCCCGACGATATCAAGGTATTCGCCGGCGCCGCCGTGGTGGCGGGCCGCACCAATGCCGAGGCGCGCCAGAAACACGCCGACTACAAGGACTACGCCAGCCGCGAGGCTGGCCTCGCCCACTTCGCCGCCAGCACCGGMGTGGACTTCGGCCGCTACGACCTCGACGCACCGGTCGACTACAACGGCGGCAACGCCATTGAATCCGCCACGCGCACAGCCCAGCAGCACGGCTGGACGCGCCGGCGGCTGCTGGAGCTGTTCGAGCTGGGCGGGCGCTATCCGGCCATCGTCGGCGACGCCGCGCAGGTGGCCGACGAGCTGCAGTCCTGGATCGACGAGACCGGCATCGACGGCTTCAACCTGAGCCGCACCGTGGTGCCGGAAAGCTACGAGGACTTCGTCGAGCTGGTGGTGCCCGAGCTGCAGAACCGCGGCCTCTACAAGACCCGCTACGCCGAGGGCAGCCTGCGCGGCAAGCTGTTCGGCGAAGGCGATCGCCTGCCGGCGCGCCACGCGGCGGCGCAGTTCCGCCGGCTGTCGGACTAAGGCGGCCGGGCAGGTTTCAAACAACTGCGCAAACAACCGCGCAAGCCACTGCGCATCCACTTCCGTTTCAACCGGGCATCCAAGCAAATGACACTCAAGCGACTGTTGATTTCCGCCCTCGCGGGCTTCTCCCTGGCGACGGCCCTGCATGCCGCCCATGCCGCGCCGCTGCGCATCGGCGTCACCCCGGGCGCGCTGGCCGACTCGGTCGAAGTGGCCGCGGCCGAGGCGCGCAAGCAGGGCCTGGACGTGAAGGTGGTCGAGCTGACCGACTGGACCACGCCGAACGTGGCGCTGGCGTCAGGCGATCTCGACCTCAACTACTTCCAGCACCAGGCCTTCCTCGACAATGCCGTGAAGGAACGCGGCTATGCCTTCAAGAGCGTGGCAGTGGGCGTGTTGCCCAATATCGGCCTGTACTCCAGCCGCATCAAGCGCTTCGACGAGCTCAAGGACGGCGCGCGCGTGGGCGTGGCCAGCGACCCCGTCAACCAGGGCCGCGGCCTGTTGCTGCTGCAGAAAGCCGGGCTGATCAAGCTGCGCGACGGCGTGGGTGCGCGCGGCGGGCTCGACGACATCGTGGCCAACCCGAAGAAACTCAAGTTCGTGGAGATCGAAGGCCCGCAACTGGTACGGGCGCTCGACGACGTGGACCTGGCGCAAGGCTACCCGGCCCACTTCGTCAACGCGGGCAAGCCGCAGATCGCTGGCGCCGGCCTGCTCTATTCCGGCGTGGACGACGTCTACTTTGCCATCCGCTTCGTCAGCCGCCAGGACAATGCCGGCGACCCGCGCATCGCCCGCTTCGTCAGGCTCTACCAGGAGTCGCCGGCCGTGCTGCAGAAGCTGCGCGAGTCCTACGCCAATAACGACAAGCTCTATAGCCTGCCGTGGCGCAAGCAGTGACGCCATGGGCACGCTGACCTTCCTGCGCCGGCTCGGAGCCGCGCCCGACCGGGCGAGCCTGCCCGCCCATGCCGGCAGCCCGCGCGATGCCGCCACGAACACCAGGCAGGCCACGAACGCCGCCGGCGCCGTCGCCTTCCGGCAGGTCTGCAAGGTCTACCACACGCCGGCCGGCGACGTGCATGCGCTGCGCGAGATCGACGTCGACATCCCCGCCGGCGGCGTGTTCGGCATCATCGGTCGCAGCGGCGCCGGCAAGTCCAGCCTGCTGCGCACCATCAACCGGCTGGAAACGCCCAGCAGCGGCAGTGTGCTGGTGGACGGCGCCGACCTTGCCACGCTCGACGCCGCCGCGCTGGTGGCCTTGCGCCGCCGCATCGGCATGATCTTCCAGCACTTCAACCTGCTCTCGGCCAAGACCGTATGGGACAACGTGGCGCTGCCGCTCAAGGTGGCCGGCGTGCCGCGCGCCGAGATCGCGCCGCGKGTAGAGGAACTGCTCGGCCTGGTCGGGCTGGACGGCAAGCAGTACGCCTACCCGGGCCAGCTCTCCGGCGGCCAGAAGCAGCGCGTGGGCATTGCCCGCGCGCTGGTGCACCGGCCGCAGATCCTGCTGTGCGACGAGGCCACCTCGGCGCTGGACCCGGAAACCACGCAGTCCATCCTGGCGCTGCTGCGCGACATCAACMGGCGCTTCGGCCTGACCGTGGTGCTGATCACGCACGAGATGCGCGTGATCCGCGACATCTGCGACCGCGTGCTGGTGCTCGAGGGCGGCCGCATCGCCGAACATGGCCCGGTCTGGGAAGTGTTCGGCAATCCGCGCCATGCCGCCACGCAGGCGCTGCTGCAGCCCCTGCAAGCCGGCCTGCCCGAAGACCTCGCGCAGAAACTGCAGGCCGCGCCGCCGGCGCACGGCGCCTGCGAACAACTGGTCGAGCTGCGCTACAGCGGCGCAGGCGCCGCCCCCGAGCTGGCCGGCATCGCCGCCGCGCTGGGTGGCCGCGTGMGCCTGCTGCACGCCGGCATCGACCGCATCCAGGGCCACAGCCAGGGCCGCCTGCTGCTGGCCGCGCCCGGTACCAGGCTGGCGCCCGAGGCGCTGGCCGCCGCCATCCAGTCCCAACACGCCAAGGTGATCGGCTATGTCCCCACTGACCATTGAACGTATCTGGCAAGGCTTGTTCGATACGCTGACCATGGTCGGCGCCTCGGCACTGGTGGCGGTGGCGCTGGGCATTCCGCTGGCGCTGGTGCTGGTGCTCAGCGCGCCCGGCGGCGTGCTCGCGTCGCCGCGCCTGCACCGCGCCCTGGGCAGCGTGGTCAACGGCTTTCGCGCCACGCCCTTCATCGTGCTGCTGGTGGCGTTGCTGCCGTTCACGCGCCTGGTGGTGGGCGCGACCATCGGCGTGTGGGCAGCCGTGGTGCCGCTGTCGATCAGCGCCACGCCTTTTTTCGCCCGCATTGCCGAGATCAGCCTGCGCGAAGTCGACCGCGGCCTGGTGGAAGCGGCGCAGGCCATGGGCTGCCAGCGCCGCCATATCGTCTGGCACGTGCTGCTGCCGGAAGCGCTGCCCGGCATCGTRGGCGGCTTCACCATCACCGTGGTATCACTGGTAGGCGCGTCGGCCATGGCCGGCGCGGTGGGCGCGGGCGGGCTCGGCGATATCGCCATCCGCTACGGCTACCAGCGCTTCGACACCACCGTGATGGTGGTGGTGATCGTGCTGCTGATCGGCCTGGTCAGCATCATCCAGTGGCTGGGCGACCGCTGCGCGCGGCTGCTGCGGGCGCCCTGAGCGCGGGCCGGGCCGGCAGGGCCCGATACGGCCGACTAACCGGGCGCCTTGAGAATCGTCCCATGCATGCCCGGGGAGAGCGGATTTACGCTCTCTGGCTGGACCGCGAGCGGTTCGCCATGCATGGACCTCATGAAACCTCCGCCTTCAGCACCCCGGACGTCCCGGCACGCTTCAACACCCGGGCGTCTTCGCCCCCGCGCCTTGCGCATGCCGCGAGGCGCGGTTGCCTTCCCCCAGGCGCCTCGCGCACCCGTTTCTATTTCCGCAAGCGTCATATCGGCGCCGCCATCCGCAACCCCAGCGTGCCGGCGTGTGCATCGCGCGGACGCGACTTAACGTGAAGCGAATAACGCTTGACGTTAAACTCAACGCATTATAGGATTGCCGACATGATTCGAAGCTTCGCCAGCAAGGCCACCGCAGCGGTGTACGCCGGCAAGTTCGTGAGCAGCCTTCCGCGCGAAATCCAGCGGCCCGCGCTCCGCAAGCTCGAGATGCTCGACGCGGCGGCCGCACTCGAGGACCTGCGGGCGCCGCCCGCCAACCGGCTGGAGGCACTCAAGGCTGACCGCAAGGGCCAGTGGAGCATCCGGATCAACGACCAGTGGCGGATCTGTTTCCGCTTTGGCAGCGGCGACGCCTACGAGGTGGAAATCACCGACTACCACTGACCACACCGACCACATCGACCACATCGACCATCGAGGCCACCATGACGATMAAGCGCGCGGACCTGAACAAGGTCGATTTCTCGGATGTCGCCACCGGCGAAAGCATCGAGCCGGTCCACCCCGGCGAGATCCTGCGCGAGGACTTCCTMGTTCCGAACAACATGACGGCGCATGCCCTGGCCATGGCCCTGCATGTCCCGGCACCCCGCATCAACGACATCGTGCGCTGCAAGCGCGCCATCTCGCCGGAGACGGCACTACGCCTGGCACGCTACTTCGGCACCACGCCGGAATTCTGGGCGAACCTGCAGGCAGCCTACGACCTGCGCGTGGCGTGGGCAGCGTCGGGCGAGGCTATCGCCCGCGAGATCGTGCCGCTGGCGGCCTGAGCCCCACCGGACCGGTCAGGCCGCCTTGGCGCCCACCGACCAGTAGTAGGTAGGCGCGGCGCCATTGATCGCGTTGTCCCCCACCGCCCTCGCCTTGTAGATGGCCGGATTGTGCGAGGCCAGCGTGCGGGCATTGCGCCAGTGCCGGTCCAGCCGGCGGCTTTCGTCGAGGGCCGAGGCGCCGCCGATATCGAACAGGCGCGTGGCGGCTGCCAGCACCAGGTCGGGCACCACCGACTGCGCCTTGGCCGCGCGCAGTTCCACCTCGTMGAGCAGGGCCGCGGGCACGGTCTCGCCGCGCTGGCGCACGCGGTCCACTTCGCCCAGGCCCTGCGCCACCGCGGCGACCGCGCTGGCGGCGACGAAGGCGGTGCCGCTCAACTGTCCCACCACTTGCTGCACCAGCGGATCTTCGGCCGGCGTGGCGCCGCTGCCGTGGCTGTAGACGCGGCGCCGCGCGCGCACGAAGGCGGCGGCGTCGCGCTCGACCGCGCGCGCGATGCCGGCCAGCGTGGCCAGGTGCACCAGCTGGAAGAAGGCGGTCATGGAGGTGGGCACATTGCGCGGGAAGCTCAGCACCTGCGCATCGCCGACCGTCACGCCGTCGAAGCGCGTGGTGCCGGAGCCGGTCAGGCGCTGTCCGAAGCCGCGCCAGTCGTCGACGCGCTCGATGCCGGCCGCATCGGCAGGCACCAGCACGTAGACCGTATCGACGGTGTCGGGCGCGCTGTCCTCGCCGACACGGTTGGCGGCCACCGCGATCCAGTCCGCATAGAGCGTGCCGGTGCTGTAGAACTTCTCGCCGTCCAGGCGCCAGCCTTCGCCGTTGCTTGCGTCACGCGTCAGCGTAGTGCGATGCCGGCCCAGCGTGCCGTCACCGGTCTCGGTGGTGGCGTTGCCGAAGATGGTGCCTTGGGCCACCAGCCTCAGCCAGCGTTCGCGCAGCGCGGGCGCCACCTCGGCATAGAGGCGTTCGACGAAACCGAAATGCGCGCGCAGGATCTGCGGCAGGTTGGAGTCCGCCGCGCCCAGCTCGACCAGCAGTTCGGCCAGTTGCTCGGGCGAGGCGCCGAACCCGCCTAGCGCCACCGGCACCCGCAGCGCGCCGAAGCCGGACTCGCGCAGCAGTTTCACGGCATCGAAGGCCAGTTCGCGCGTGTGCTCGCGTTCGGCCGCGCGTTCGGCGATCCCGGCGAACAGTGGGCGGAAGCGGGCGGCCAGTTCGGCCGACGCGGGGAAATGATCTTTTTCTGGCATGGTGGAAATGGCGGTGTTGCGCCTGGTTGGATTGTTGCCCTGGACGCCGGCCTGACCCAGGTTCAGATGGCGATGGCGAATACCTTCGCGGCGCCGGCTTGTGCCGTGCCACCGGCGGCCTCGCCGATGCCGGCCGGATCGGTGCTCGCCGGCTCTTCTGGCTCGCCCGGCTTGCGCCGGTTGACGCGCAGCTCGCCAAGCTGGATCAGCCTGGCGCGCGTGATGTTCCGGCTCAGGCCAAGCAGCGCCGCGGTGTGGACCTGATTGAAGCGGCAGTAGCGGAAAGCGGCGCGCAGCAGCGCGCTCTCCACGGTTTCGTGCACGCCTTCCGGTGCTTGCTCGAACAGGCGCAGCAGCGCGCGTTCCAGCAAGGCGGAGGCAGCTTCATCGTCCGGCCCGGCGGCGGCCGGCATGGCGCCCGCGGCGAGCGCCACGCCGGGAGCCGCATCGGGCAGCACCGCGGTGACGTCCCCGCCCGGCTCCCGCACATGCAGGTCGCCGGCGTCGATGCAGTCGTGCTGGCAGGTCAGCAAGGCGTGGTGCAGCACGTTCTCCAGCTCGCGGATATTGCCGGGCCACGCATAGCGCTGCAGCTTGCGCTGCGCGTCCGGGCTCAGCGCGACCTCGCCGTAGCCGAGCCGCTCGCCGTACTTGCGCAGGAAATGCTGCGCCAGCGGCAGGATGTCGCCGGGGCGTTCCTGCAGCGCACGGATCTCCAGCGTCACCACGTTGAGGCGATAGAACAGGTCCTTGCGGAAGCTGCCGTTGCGGATGGCTTCGTCCAGCGGCCGGTTGGTGGCGGCCAGCACGCGCACGTCGATCGGCACCGGCTTGCGCGAACCCAGCCGCACCACTTCGCGCTCCTGCAGTACGCGCAGCAGCTTGACCTGCAGCGACATCGGCAGGTCGCCGATCTCGTCGAGGAACAGCGTGCCGCCGTCGGCTTCCTCGAACCAGCCCGGCTTGGCGCCGAGGGCGCCGGTGAAGGCGCCCTTCTCGTGGCCGAACAGTTCGGCATCGACCAGCGACTCGGAGAACGCGCCGCAGTTGACCGCGACGAAGCGCCGGTGGCGGCGCGCGCTCAGGTTGTGGACGTGGCGCGCCATCATCTCCTTGCCGGTGCCGGTCTCGCCMACGATCAGGATGCTGGCCTCGCTGGGCGCGACCTTTTCCACGTGGCTGAGCAGGGCCAGAGATCTCGTGTCGGCGAAGACGTGCGCGAGGTGCTGCGCCGGACGCGACGCCGGCGGTGGCCAGGACACTAGCTGCATGGGATCATGAGTAGAAGGATGGGCTTGGCACGGCGCCGTTCAGTGCCCAGTCGCCGAGTTCGTGGAGCTTGTAGTCGAGCGGGTCGTGCAGCGACTGCGTGCGCAGGTTGCGCCAGTGGCGGTCCAGCCGCAGCGCGCCGTGCGTGGCGCGCGCGCCGGTGACCTCGAAGATGCGGCTGGCGAGGTCGAGCCCGGTGCGGGTCGAAGCCACCTTGGCCGCGGCGATGTCGACCGCGAGCGCGCCGCGCGCATCGGCATCGAGCCGCTCGCCGGCCTGCCAGGCCTTGTCGAAGTGGGCGGCGGCGCGCTCCACCAGCAGCCGCACGCTTTCCAGGCCGACCCAGAACTCGCCGTAGMGCGCCAGCACATAGGGATCCTCGGTGACGTGCGCGGCCGCGKAGCGGAACCACGGACGCGCCTCGTTCCGCGTATAGCCGCGCGCTTCCTCGAAGGCGCCTTCGGCGATGCCCAGGAAGGTATGGCAGAACACCAGTTGCGCCAGCAGCGGCCGCAGGCACGCGAACGGCGTGCTCAGCGGCCCCGGGTCGAGCAGCAGTTCCTGCGCCTCGACGCGCACGCGCTCGAAGGAGACGCTGCCGCTGTCGGTCTGGCGCTGGCCGATGCTGTCCCAGTCATGATGCGGCGTGATGCCGCTGCGGCTGGTCGGCAGCGCGGCGATCAGCAGGCGGCCACTGCCATCTTCCAGCGCCGATGCCACCAGCATCTCGGAATCGAGGGCACCGGAGCAAAAGCTCTTCTTGCCGGAGAATTCGTAGCAGGCCGCGCCACGGCTGGCCACGGTGCGCGCATCGAGCGGGTTCAGCGCGTTGCCCCAGAACCAGCCGCGCAGCGCGGTMTGCTMCCACCACGGCCGCCACTGGCCGGCGTTGCCGAACAACCGCAGCGTGGCCAGTGTCAGGTGATGGAAGCCATAGACATGGGCCAGCGACGCATCGGCGCTGGCCAGCGTGCGCACCACGGCCAGCATGTCGGCCCAGCTGCCGCCCAGCCCGCCGAGCTCGGCGGGAATGGTMAGGGCCAGCAGGCCGCTGGCGCGCAGCGCATCGCACTCGGCCTTGGGGG
>NZ_JBFTLQ010000150.1:0-9991 GCF_056396525.1 Cupriavidus sp. 05T41 | reverse complement strand
CGGTTCGGCCGCGCGGCACGCGTGGCGCCGCAACCKGCGCTGGATCGCCGCGCTGCTGGCAATCTGGTTCGTGGTCACCTTCGTGGTCAGCTGGTTCGCGCGCGAGCTGCGTTTCGACTTCTTCGGCTGGCCCTTCTCGTTCTGGGTAGGCGCGCAGGGTGCGCTGATCATCTACGTACTGATGGCAGCCCTCTACGCCTGGCGCATGAACCTGGCTGACGACGAAGCCGGCGAGGACGAAGCCGCCGCCCGGCCCGGGATGGACGCGCGGCGGGAGGATGCTGCATAGCAAGAAGGCGCCTGCGCCGCGTCGCGATGAACCCTCCCGCGCCCAACCCGGACCCCGGACGTCGCGCCGCAACAATCCCGCACCCCGCATTTCGCTAGCGTATACCCCGAGCGTTTAGTGGCGAACTCGGCGGAAATTGTCAGAACTCAGTAAGTTTCGCCTCCCACAATCCATTGAACTTCGGTGACTGTCCCGTGTCCGCAAGCGCGTTCCGGCTGTCCACCCGAAAGATTCCGATGACAAAACGGAGGAGACAAATGGCTAATGCGCAGAACGTGGMGATGCCTGGCGGCAGCGCCCAGGGCACGGCGATGACGGCCGAAGAGAGGAAGGTGATTTTCGCCTCCTCGCTCGGCACGGTATTCGAGTGGTACGACTTTTACCTGTACGGTTCGCTGGCGGCCATCATCKCCAAGCAGTTCTTCGCCGGGCTCGATCCCACCGCGGCCTTCATCTTCGCGCTGCTGGCATTCGCCGCCGGCTTCATCGTGCGGCCGTTCGGCGCACTGGTGTTCGGCCGCCTCGGCGACATGATCGGGCGCAAGTACACATTCCTGGTGACCATCCTGATCATGGGTGTGTCGACCTTCATCGTGGGCCTGCTGCCGGGCTTCACCACCATCGGCTGGGCGGCGCCGATCATCCTGATCGCGCTGCGCATGCTGCAGGGCCTCGCGCTCGGCGGCGAGTACGGCGGTGCCGCCACCTACGTAGCAGAGCACGCGCCGCACGGCAAGCGCGGCGCCTACACGGCGTGGATCCAGACCACCGCCACGCTCGGCCTGTTCCTGTCGCTGATCGTGATCCTGCTGTGCCGCAACCTGACCGGAGCCAACTTCGACGTGTGGGGCTGGCGCATCMCGTTCCTGGTCTMGATCCTGCTGCTGGCCGTGTCGGTGTATATCCGCCTGTCGATGAGCGAATCGCCCGCCTTCCAGAAGATGAAGGCCGAGGGCAAGACCTCCAAGGCACCGCTGACCGAAGCCTTCGGCCAATGGCGCAACATGAAGATCGTGATCCTGGCGCTGGTGGGCCTGACCGCCGGCCAGGCCGTGGTCTGGTACACGGGCCAGTTCTACTCGCTGTTCTTCCTGACCCAGGTGCTCAAGGTCGACGCCACCACCGCCAACCTGCTGATCGCGGGCGCCCTGGTGATCGGCACGCCGTTCTTCATCTTCTTCGGCTCGCTGTCCGACAAGATCGGCCGCAAGTGGATCATCATGGCCGGCTGCGCGCTGGCGATGCTGACCTACTTCCCGCTGTTCAAGGCCCTCACCCACTACGCCAACCCGGCACTGGAACGCGCTCAGCAGACCGCCCAGATCGTCGTCACCGCCGATCCCAAGCAATGCTCCTTCCAGGGCAGCCCGATCGCCCGCGAGATCGATTTCCGCAGCTCCTGCGACATCGTCAAGCGGACCCTGGCACAAGCCTCCGCCAGCTATGAAGTGGTGGAAGCCCCGGCCGGCACGGTGGCCTCGGTGAAGATCGGCGACAAGCAGATCAACGCCTTCAACGCCTCGCTGGATTCCGCTGGCCACAGCTTCGACGACGCCAGCAAGAAACAGATCGCCGCGTTCAAGAAGGAAGTGKSCGGCTCGATGGCCTCSSMCGGCTACCCGACCAAGGCAGACCCGGCGCAGATGAACACCATCATGGTGCTGGTGGTCCTCGTCATCCTGGTCATCTACGTGACCATGGTGTACGGCCCGATCGCCGCCATGCTGGTCKAACTGTTCCCGACCCGCATCCGCTACACCTCCATGTCGCTGCCGTATCACATCGGCAACGGCTGGTTCGGCGGCCTGCTGCCCACCATCTCCTTTGCCCTGGTGGCGCAGAACGGCAATATCTACTACGGCCTCTGGTACCCGATCATCATCGCCGGCGTGACCCTGGTCATCGGCTCGCTCTTCGTCCGCGAGACCAAGGACGTGAATATCTACGCGAACGACTGAGACTGATGGTTGTACAGGACTGATCCGGTAATCAGTCGCTCCAGCCGGCGGGCCGCAAGGTCCGCCGGCTTTTTTCCGGCTGGCGCAGGCGGCTTCCGGAGGTCCTCGAAACTTTTTTGCGGAAGGTGTTGACAGGATCGAAAGCCAAGGTATAATTTCGGTCTTCAACGGCGAATTAGCTCAGTCGGTTAGAGCGACGGAATCATAATMCGCAGGTCCGGGGTTCGAATCCCTGATTCGCCACCATATTTCTGGCTCTCTCTTCGTTTGCGACAGAGAAGGCTGGCAAGCAGTACGCATCATGTGAAAACCCCTTTCGGCCGACAGGCAGGAAGGGGTTTTTGCATTGTGGCCTCCCGAAGTTCGACTTCCGGAGAACATGGTTTCATGGATGCGCGACATATTCGGCGCTTGACTGGGACGTCAGCTCTGAGCACGGCTTCGGCCATTTCGCGATGCACTCTGAAGCCTCCAAGCGGATGCCCCGGCGTTGCCGCCGGGGCATCCGCATTCCTCTCAATCAATCCGCGAAATCGGTGGCCTCGGAGGAACCCCTCCACACTTCGAGGTCCTTCGCGACGGCCCTGGCCTTGTCTGCCGCAAGTTCGTTGGCGATCTTGCCCGCAAACAGATGCAGCGGCGGCGATTCGACGCTGGCGGCCTGGATGATCAATCGTGCCAGCTGGTCAGGATCTCCAGCCTGGTGGCCGTGCAGCGTGCCGAGATGCAAGTCGAGCGAAGCCTTGGCCTCCGAGTAGTCGTCGATCTGGCGCTTGGCCACTGCAAGCGCACCGCTCGACAGGAAATCGGTGCGGACCGGACCGGGATAGACCACCGTGGCGCGAATGCCGCTGCCKACAAGCATCGTGTCCACGCGGCTGGAGGGCGACCTTGCCGGCGCCACGATACGGTTGCTGGAAGTATTGACGGTGCCGCTCGATGCACAGGTGCTGGGGCCAGGTATCGTGCGAGAGATMTGCTATCGCGTGCTGACGGGCGAGCAAGGCGGGTCGATGCGTGCGGCGCTGGCGCATCACGGCCGGTTCGGACGCGTGGCGCGGGCACTCAAGCGGATTCACACCGATTACGCGACGCCGCTCAACGTCGCGCGTCTTGCCGAGKAAGCCGGCATGAGCGTGCCGGCGTTTCACGCCAACTTTCGCACGGTGACGCAGACATCCCCGATCCAGTACATCAAGTCCACCCGCCTTCATCAGGCGCGATTGATGATGATCCGCGACGGCGTGACCGCCGCGGCGGCAGCGGGGCGCGTCGGCTACGAAAGCGCGTCCCAGTTCGGCAGGGAGTTCAAGCGCTTGTTTGGCCKGACGCCGGTCGAGGAAGTGCGCGACATGCGCGAGTCGTTCACGCTCTCGCCGGCGGTCCGTTTCGGCACGTAGGCACTCACTAAGCGGCCACATCCACATGGAGCGCGCCCAACGCGGCAAGCTGCGGCCCATCGGCGCGGGTCGCCGCCAGGGGCTATCTCAGGCGATGACCTTCTACTCTGCGACAGGCTGCTCGCGCATGCGACGGGCTTCCTCACGCAGGAACTGCTGGTAATCGTCCAGATCGCCGTCGAAGGGCTCGACGCCGCCCTTGGTGACCAGCCAGAACTCGTCGCATACGGCGCGCAGCAGGGCCCGGTCGTGACTGACCAGCATCACCGTGCCTTCGAATTCGTTGAGCGCCATGCCTAGCGCTTCGCGCGTGGCCAGGTCGAGGTGGTTGGTAGGCTCGTCGAGCAGCAGCAAGTTGGGGCGCTGCCACACGATCATGCACAACACGAGCCGTGCCTTTTCGCCGCCGCTCATCGTGCTAACCGCCTGATGGACCCTGTCGCCACTGAAGTTGAAGGTGCCGAGGAAGGTGCGAAGCGATTGTTCGGTGCCACTCTGGCCGGGGGCGCGCATGTGCGGCGGCGTGTCCTTGGCAAGGCGGATCATGTGTTCCATCGGCGTGTCGAGCGGGCGCAGCACGTCGAGTTCCTGCTGTGCGAAGTAGCCGATGTTCAGGCCTTTGCCTTCGCTGATTTCGCCGGCAATCGGCGCCAGCGCGTGCGCCACCGTCTTCACCAGCGTGGACTTGCCTTGGCCGTTGGCACCGAGAATGCCGATGCGCTGCCCGGCCAGCACGGAACGGTTGATGCCCCGCACGATGACCGTGGGCGGCGTGCCCGGCAGTGCGCCGGCCGGCGCCGGGTAGCCGAAGCTCGCGTCCAGCATCGACAACAGCGGGTTCGGGACGTTGAGCGGTTCCTTGAACTMGAAGTTGAACTCTGCGTCGGCAAGCACCGGTGCGATCTTCTCCATGCGTTCGAGCGCCTTGACCCGGCTCTGCGCCTGCTTCGCCTTCGAGGCCTTGGCCTTGAAACGGTCGATGAATTTCTGCAGGTGGGCGATCTTGTCCGCCTGCTTGGCCACCGCGGCCTGCTGCAACACGAGCTGCTCGGCGCGCATGTCTTCGAACTTGCTGTAGTTGCCGCCATAACGCACGAGCTTGGCGTTGTCGACGTGCACCGTCACCTGCGTCACMGCGTCGAGGAATTCGCGGTCGTGGCTGATCACTACCAGGGTGCCTTGATAGCGCTTGAGCCACGCTTCCAGCCAGACCAGCGCGTCGAGGTCAAGGTGATTGGTCGGCTCGTCGAGCAGCAGCAGGTCGGACGGGCACATGAGCGCGCGCGCCAGCTGCAGTCGCATGCGCCAGCCGCCGGAGAARCTGTTGACCGGSTGGYYRAGCTGCKCKGCACTGAAGCCAARGCCCAGGATCAGCGCYTGGGCACGTGCGGGGGCGTCGTGTGCACCGGCGTCGTGCAGGGCCATGTAGGCGTGCGCCATGAGCATGCCGTCGTCGCTGGCCTCGGCGGCGGCTACTTCGGCCTGCGCGGCCAGCAGCACGGTGTCACCCTCGACCACGAAGTCGGTCGCGCTCTGCTCGGTCTCCGGCATATCCTGTGCGACCTGCCCCATCTTCCATGCAGCGGGAATCGAGAACTCGCCGCTGTCTTCGTGCAGCGTGCCGTTGAGAAGACCGAAGAAGGACGACTTGCCGGCGCCATTGCGGCCGACAAGACCAATCTTTTCGCCGGGGTTGAAGGTGGCGGACGCGCTGTCGAGTACGACATTGACGCCGCGGCGCAGCGTGACATTACGGACGGAAATCATAGGGAACCACTTCGGAGAAGATCGGCATCATAGCCGACCGGACGTGCAGGCCCGTCTCTTTTCTGGCCGCACGCCTGAAGAGCCGCTTGCGCCTTGCAGCGCCCACCGGCCACAAAGCAAGGCAGGCGCTGGCGCACCGGGCGTTCCGGCTGAAAAGCCGGCGAACATGGCGGTGAATGACGGTTCTTGGGCCGGGAAGCGCCATTGTGCAGGTGGCTTGAGCCATGGGCGGCGAACGCGCCAAGTGCGGAACCGAAGTATTCGAGCGCAAGCAAGGCACCGTAGAACGGGGCCACGGAGATCGCGAGAAACCTGCAGACCGAGCCGGACGTACAGTGGCACGCCTCGTTGCGCAGGGACATTGCTCGATGAGTGACGCCGAGAGCACCCGCCGGCCCGCTGTCATTCTGATCCGCGGCTCCCGCCCTCGACGGCCGTTCGCACGGCTCCGACGTAGATGCGTGAACGCCTTCGAGCCAAAGGCGCTGCGGGATCCCCAGATTCAAACCGGTCCGTTCTGCGGCCTGAAACCCCCATGCTGACAACAACAGTTGTCAGCATGGGACGTTACCAGGCTTTGAAAAGCACTCTGCCACGAAGGGCGCAGCGCAGCTAAACATGCGGGGTAGCGTCAGTATCATGCCGCCGCAATGCGCCAGGTCCGCGGTCCGCTTTCGTGGACGCTATTGCCGCTGGCATCCACGGCGACGACGAGGGGCAGGTTCTCCACATCGAACTCGTAGATGGCTTCCATGCCGAGATCGCCAAACGCAAGGACGCGAGAGGACCGGACCGCCYTGGAGATCAGATAGGCGGCGCCTCCGGTCGCCGCCAGATAGACGCAGCCGTTTTTCACGATCGCGCCGATCGCATCCGGTCCGCGCTCGGCCTTGCCGATCATGCCGATCAAGCCGGTGGACGCAAGCATGCGCTCCGCRAACTTGTCCATTCGTGTTGAKGTGGTCGGGCCGCAGGGRCCCACTACCTCATCACGCACAGGATCAACGGGCCCGACGTAATAGATCATGCGATTGCGGAAGTCCACTGGCAGGCGCTCGCCACGCGAGAGCATCYCGTCGATACGCTKGTGTGCGGCATCGCGTCCGGTCAGCATGCGCCCCGACAGGAGCAGGGTCTCGCCGGCTAGCCAGGTGCAGGTTTCCTCCCGGGTCAGGGTGTTCAGATCGACCCGGCGGCTCGCTGTGCCGTCGGGCAAGGGCAGGTCCGGCCAGAGRTCGGGAGACGGTGGAGCCAGCATGACCGGGCCGCTGCCATCGAGTTCGAAGCGGGCATGCCGCGTTGCCGCGCAATTCGGCACGACGGCGACAGGCATGCTCGCCGCATGCGTGGGGTAGGTAGCGATCTTGACATCGAGCACGGTGGTCAATCCGCCRAGGCCCTGTGCCCCGATRCCRAGCGCATTGATGCGGTCATGGATGTCGATGCGTAGCGCTTCCAACGCATTGCGCGGGCCCCGRGCCTTGAGATCGAGCATGTCGAGCGGCGCCGTCAGGCTCTGCTTGGCCAGCAGCATGGCTTTCTCGGCCGTGCCGCCGACGCCGATGCCAAGCATGCCCGGCGGACACCAGCCGGCRCCCATCGACGGCACCATGCTGACGATCCAGTCCGCGACCGAATCGCTAGGCATCAGCACCGCGAACTTGCTCTTGTTCTCGCTGCCGCCGCCCTTGGCCATCACGTCGACCACTACGGTGTTGCCGGGTACGAGTTCGACATGGACGACCGCCGGTGTGTTGTCGCCGGTATTGCGCCGCGCGAACAGCGGATCYTCGACGATGCTGGCACGCAGCGTATTGTCGGGATCGAGGTACGCACGACGCACGCCTGCATTGGCAGCGTCAACKACGCYCGACGGGAATCCGTCGAGCCGGACGTCCATGCCGACGCGTATGAAGATGTTGACGATGCCCGTATCCTGACAGATCGGACGCCTGCCTTCCGCGCACATCCGCGAGTTGATCAGGATCTGGGCAATCGCCTGTTTCGCCGGCTCGCTGGCCTCGCGTTCGTAGGCGGCGGCGAGGTGCCGGATATAGTCGGGAGGATGATGGTGACTGATGAACTGCAGGGCCGCGGCGATGCTGTCGACAAAGTCTCCATACGAAACGACGGTGGTCATGATGCCGGCCACCCCGCTTCAGAAGCGTTGCTCGCGGAACAGGCCGAGCTTCTCCTGCGCGACGCGATCCGAGTACGAGAACAACACAAGGTCCCGACTGGCATGCAGCGTGTAACGGCTCCAGCCCGGCACCACGGCGATATCGTGCGGCGCGAGCTCGAGCCGCTGGTCGCCGATCATCACATGGCCGCTGCCTTCCACGCAGACGAAGACCATGCTGTCGGTCGAGCGGTACGGCAAGGTCGCGAAGCCGGATGGCAGCAGCCGGATCATGGTGGCGATCGTCGGCATGGCCCAGCCGCCGTCCACCGGATTTGTGTAGCGCATGAGATGACCGGTGTGCGGATCGGGCGCGCCGGCGTGTGGCAACGCGAACAGCGCCTCCCGCGTGCGCGCGTAGGGATAGTTGAAGACCGGGGAATTCAACGTGGACGCCTGGTAGCCTACCGGCAACAGACCTGTGCCGTAGCGTGCGAGTGCATCGCCCGCGGGTCGCGTGACCGGTGCTTCGCCCGAATCGAACTCCTCGCGGAAGCCACCGTTGAAGAATGACACGATGGGAATATCGAGGCCATCCAGCCAGACCATGGGCGCGTTGCCCTCGTGGCCATGATGGTGCCATGTCCAGGCCGGCGTGATGACGAAATCGCCGGGTTCCATATAGGTCTTCTCGCCGTCCACGGCAGTGTAGGCGCCCGAGCCTTCGACGATAAAGCGCAATGCCGATTGGGTATGGCGGTGCGCGGGGGCGACCTCACCAGGCAGGAGCAGCTGAAGTCCGGCATACATCGTGCTGGTGATGCGCGAGGAGCCTGGCAGGCCCGGATTCTCCATCAGCAGCACGCGCCGTTCTGCTTCCTCGGCCGAAATCAGCGTCGCCGATTCCATCAGGTAGGGACGGGCCGTGGCGTAGGACCAGCGGTGCGCCACGCCAGCGGGTGTGGGTTCCGAAGGAATCAGCTTGCGCAGCCGCGTCCAGAGGGCACCCATCGCATGCGGTTCCAGTTCGCGGTAGAACGCGTCGCGCCGGGTCAACAGGTCAGGAGTGGGGTTGATTGTCATGATCGGATGTTGCATCGATATCAGTGGGCGACTACGTAATCTGGCTGGGCACTCGGCGCTGCCACACGAAAGGCCTCGTGACGCATGCAGTGCTCGTAGGCACGGCGCACACGGGGGAAAGGGTCGAGGCTGAACGCTGCACGCTGCGCATTGGCGACTTGCGGAACCAGGCAGCAGTCGGCCAGGGTGGGCGCGTCGCCGACGCACCAGCCGCCGTCCGCGGGCAGCCACGGCTCCAACGCGCTGAAGCCGGCCGTGAGCCAGTGTGCGACCCACTCGGCCTTGTCAGCGTCGGCAATACCAAGGCGGGCGCTGAGATACTTCTGCACGCGCATATTGTTCAACGGGTGCAAGTCACAGGCGATGGTCAACGCGAACTCCATTACACGTATGCGAGCCGGACCATCGGCGGGAATCAGCCGCGGCACGGGCCACTTGCGATCGAGATGGTCGATGATCGCCAGTGATTGCGTGATGGTCTGCTCGCCATCGTGCATCGTCGGAACCAGCCGGTTCGGATTGAGCGCCTGATACTCAGGCCGGTTCTGCTCGCCGGCGCGCAGGTTCACGCCGATATGGTTCCAGGGGATGTTCTTCAGCGCCATGGCGATGCGCACCCGATACGCCGCGGAACTGTTGAAGAAGTTGTGCAGATCCATGCTCAGGCCGCCTTCAGGCTACGCGCACTTCAACATCGGTGAGCCCGGCGACGCCGCCGCGCATGACATCGCCGCTGCGCACCGGCCCGACGCCTTCGGGCGTGCCGGTGAAGACGAGGTCGCCAGGCTGCAGTTCAAAGAACGTCGACAGGTTGGCGATGATTTCAGGCACCGACCAGATCAGGTTCTCCAGGTCGCTGCGCTGGCGGTCCTGTCCATCGACCTGCAGCCAGATCTCTCCGGCGGCGGGATGGCCGACCGCGCTGGCGGGATGCAGCAGCGAAACTGGCGCGGACTGATCGAAGCCCTTGCCGAGTTCCCAGGGGCGGCCTCGGTCGCGCGCCGCGATCTGCAGGTCGCGCCGCGTCATGTCGATACCGACCCCATAGCCCCAGATGTGCGCATTGGCATGCTCGACCGGTATGTTCCGGCCCGCGCGGCCGATCGCCACCACGAGTTCAATCTCGAAGTGGAACTGCTCGGTCGCCGGCGGATAGGCGATTTGCGCGCCGGCGCCCACTGGTGCGACCACAATGGCATCGGCAGGCTTGCAGAAGAAGAACGGCGGCTCCCGGCTCGGGTCCATGCCCATCTCGCGCACGTGCGCGGCGTAGTTGCGGCCAACACAGTAGATGCGGCGAACGGGAAACTGGTCGTTGCCGCCAACCACGGGAATCGTAACGGCAGGAATGGGCGGAATTACAAAGGTCATGTGG
>NZ_JBFTLQ010000149.1:0-10152 GCF_056396525.1 Cupriavidus sp. 05T41 | reverse complement strand
TCGAAGAGCAGATCGAGTCGGTCGAGTTCGGCCGTATCGGCGCGCAGGCCGCCAAGCAGGTGATCCTGCAGAAGATMCGTGACGCCGAGCGCGAGCAGATCCTCAACGATTACCTCGACCGCGGCGAAAAGGTCATGACCGGCACCGTCAAGCGGGCCGACAAGAAGGGCCTGATCGTGGAATCCGGCCGCGTGGAAGCGCTGCTGGCCCGCGACCAGATCATCCCGAAGGAAAATCTGCGCACCGGCGACCGCGTCCGCGCCTATATTCTGAACGTGGACCGCACCGCGCGCGGGCCCCAGATCGAGCTCTCGCGCACTGCGCCCGAGTTCCTGATCAAGCTCTTCGAGAACGAAGTGCCGGAGATGGAACAAGGCCTGCTGGAGATCAAGGCGGCTGCCCGCGACCCTGGCGTGCGCGCCAAGATCGCCGTGGTGGCGCATGACAAGCGCATCGATCCCATCGGCACTTGTGTCGGTGTGCGCGGCACGCGGGTGACCGCGGTGCGCAACGAGATCGGCGGCGAGGCGGTTGATATCGTACTGTGGTCGGAAGATCCGGCGCAGTTCGTGATCGGCGCGCTGGCGCCGGCGCAGGTACAGTCCATCGTGGTGGACGAGGAAAAGCACAGCATGGACGTGGTGGTGGACGAGGAAAATCTCGCCGTCTCCATCGGACGCAGCGGGCAGAACGTACGCCTGGCGTCCGAACTGACCGGCTGGCAGATCAACATCATGACGCAGGAAGAATCGGCGCAGAAGCAGGCCGAGGAAAGCGACGTGGTGCGCAAGTTGTTCATGGCCAAGCTGGACGTGGACGAGGAAGTGGCCGACATCCTGATCGACGAAGGATTCTCCACGCTGGAAGAAGTGGCCTATGTGCCCATCAGCGAGATGCTGGAGATCGATGCCTTCGACGAAGACACCGTCAACGAGTTGCGCAACCGCGCACGCGATGCACTCCTGACGATGGAACTGGCCCGGGAAGAAAAGGTGGAAGAGGTGTCGCAGGACCTGCGCTCCCTCGACGGCCTGACCCCGGAACTGATCGGCAAGCTGGCCGAAGGCAGTATCCATACGCGTGACGAACTCGCCGAACTGGCAGTCGACGAACTGGTCGAGATGGTCGGCCTGGGCGAAGAAGAGGCCCGCGCGTTGATCATGAAAGCACGGGAACATTGGTTTAACTGAGGGACACGCTCAACCAGATTGACTGAGCGCGTATTCCGCACACGACTGTCCCGACGTATAAACCGAGCATTGAAAGGGTTTGAATGGCAAGCACAACAGTTGCCCAACTGGCCGCAGAACTGAGCCGCAGCGCAGCTGCCCTGCTGGAACAATTGCAGGCAGCTGGGGTGGGCAAGGTGACGCCTGAAGACATCATCACCGAATCCGACAAGACCAGGTTGCTGGACTACCTCAAGCGTTCGCACGGTCAGGCCGACGACAGCTCGCGCAAGAAGATCACGCTGACCAAGCGTGAGACTTCCGAGATCCGGCAGGCTGATTCCACCGGCAAGACGCGTACGGTACAGGTCGAGGTGCGCAAGAAGCGTGTCCTGATCAAGCGTGACGAGGCGGCTCCCGAGGGCGCAGCCGATGGCCACGACGCCGCCGACGTTCAGGTCGATGCGGCCGAGCAGGCGCGCCAGGATGAGGAAGCCCGTCAGCAGGCAGAACTGCTAGCGCGCCAGGAAGCCGAGCTGAAGGCCCGCCAGGAGGCGGCCGAACGCGAGGAAGCCGAACGCCGCGCCAAGCAGGAAGCACTTGAGGCCGAGGAGCGCCGCCAGGCTGAACTCGCCGCCCGCAAGGCGGAAGAGGAAGCTGCCGCGCTACGCGCTGCGGCCGCCACGGCTGCGCCCGAAGACGACGATTCGCGCAAGAAGGCCGAGGACGACAAGAATCGCCTGGCCGCCGAACGCGCCGCCGCACAGAAGGCCGCCGACGAAGCCAAGCAGGCTGCCKACAAGGCGCGTGCCGAGCAGGACGCAGCGCGCAAGCGCCGCGAGGCTGCCGAGGCCGAGGCCCGTGCCATTCAGCAGATGCTGAATGCGCCGGCGCGCGTGCTCAAGGCGCCGTCCGAACGCAAGGCCGAGGAAAAGAAGGCCGAGCAGACCGGCACGCTGCACAAGCCGGTCAAGGCGCCTGGCACCGAGGTCAAGAAGGAAGACAAGAAGCCCGCCACCACGGCAACCGCCACCACCACGGTCGACAAGAAGACCGGCAAGGTGGTCAAGGCCGGCACTTCCTCGACCTGGCAGGACGAAGGCTCGAAGAAGAAGGGCAGCGGCCTGAAGACACGCGGCGATTCGTCGGGTGGCGTGGGCGGCTGGCGCGGTGGTCCGCGCGGCCGTGGCAATCGCCACCAGCAGGACGATCGCGGCACCAACTTCCAGGCGCCGACGGAACCGGTGGTGCGCGAAGTGCACGTTCCCGAAACCATTTCGGTGGCGGATCTCGCCCACAAGATGGCCGTCAAGGCATCCGAGGTCATCAAGCAGATGATGAAACTCGGCCAGATGGTGACCATCAACCAGGTGCTGGACCAGGAAACCGCCATGATCGTGGTGGAAGAAATGGGCCACAAGGCGTTTGCCGCCAAGCTGGACGATCCGGAAGCGCTGCT
The DNA here is from genome assembly GCF_056396525.1 of Cupriavidus sp. 05T41. Lineage (NCBI taxonomy): Bacteria > Pseudomonadati > Pseudomonadota > Betaproteobacteria > Burkholderiales > Burkholderiaceae > Cupriavidus > Cupriavidus sp. 05T41. Next base: position 7,524 of record NZ_JBFTLQ010000149.1, on the reverse strand, counting down.
GGTGGTGGGCGGCGAGGAACACACCGACGCCGAGCAACTGCCGCGCCCGCCGGTGGTKACCGTGATGGGTCACGTCGACCACGGCAAGACCTCGCTGCTGGACTACATCCGTCGCGCAAAGGTCGCGGCTGGCGAAGCCGGCGGCATTACGCAGCATATCGGTGCCTACCATGTGGAAACCGAGCGCGGCGTGATCACCTTCCTCGACACCCCGGGTCACGAGGCCTTCACGGCCATGCGTGCACGCGGTGCCAAGGCGACCGACATTGTCATCCTGGTGGTGGCCGCGGACGACGGCGTGATGCCGCAGACCAAGGAAGCCATCGCCCACGCCAAGGCGGCGGGCGTGCCCATCGTGGTGGCKATCAACAAGATCGACAAGCCCGAAGCCAACCCGGACCGCGTCAAGCAGGAACTGGTGGCCGAGCAGGTGCTGCCGGAAGAATACGGCGGTGACTCGCMGTTCGTGCCGGTGTCCGCCAAGACMGGCACCGGCATCGACGACCTGCTCKAGCAAGTGCTGCTGCAGGCCGAAGTGCTGGAACTGAAGGCACCGGTGGATGCCCCGGCCAAGGGCCTGGTGGTGGAAGCCYAGCTCGACAAGGGCAAGGGCCCGATCGCGACCATCCTGGTCACCAGCGGCACGCTCAAGCGTGGCGACGTGGTGCTGGCTGGCAGCGCTTACGGCCGCGTGCGCGCCATGCTGGACGAAACCGGCAAGCCGACCAAGGAAGCGGGTCCCTCGATTCCGGTCGAGATCCAGGGCCTGTCCGAAGTGCCGGCCGCCGGTGAAGAAGTGCTGGTGCTGCCCGACGAGCGCAAGGCGCGCGAAATCGCGCTGTTCCGCCAGGGCAAGTTCCGCGACGTCAAGCTGGCCAAGCAGCAGGCGGCCAAGCTGGAGACCATGCTGGAGCAGATGAGCGAAGGCGAAGTACAGACGCTGCCGCTGATCGTGAAGGCCGACGTGCAGGGTTCGCAGGAAGCGCTGGTGCAGTCCCTGCAGAAGCTCTCCACCGACGAAGTGCGCGTGCAGATCGTGCACGGCGGCGTGGGCGGCATCTCGGAGTCGGACGTCAACCTGGCCACGGCCTCGAAGGCGGTCATMATCGGCTTCAACGTGCGTGCCGATGCCGGCGCGCGCAAGCTGGCCGAGAACAACGGCATCGACATCCGCTACTACAACATCATTTACGATGCGGTAGACGAGATCAAGGCGGCGATGTCGGGCATGCTGGCTCCGGAAAAGCGCGAAGTCACGCTCGGTACGGTCGAGGTGCGCCAGGTGTTCCGCGTGCCGAAGATCGGTGCGGTGGCCGGTTGTATGGTCACCGATGGCCTGGTCAAGCGTACCGMCCTGGTAYGGGTGCTGCGCAACAACGTGGTCATCCATACCGGCGAGCYCGATTCGCTCAAGCGCTTCAAGGACGASGTCAAGGAAGTCAAGCAAGGCTTCGAATGCGGTCTGTCGATCAAGAACTTCAACGACGTTCAGGAAGGCGACCAGCTCGAGGTTTATGAAATCACCGAGGTGGCGCGCACGCTGTAAGGCGTGGCGCGTGCGGCGGCCCCATCCGCGGATGGGGCCGCCGCGGCCGTCTCGATAAAACCGCATTGAATGGCCAAGAAAGGCAATATCTCCTCTCGCAATCTCCGGATTTCCGACCAGATCCAGCGTGACCTGGCCGCGATGATCGCGCGCGAGTTGCGCGATCCCCGCCTGGGGCTCGTCACGCTGCAGTCGGTCACCCTGACGCCCGACTACGCGCATGCCAAGGTGTACTTCACCGTGCTTGGCGCCGATGCCGCAGTCGCGCAGGGCATCCTCAACGAAAAGGCCGGCTACCTGCATTCGCTGCTGTTCAAGCAACTGCATATCCATACCGTGCCGACGCTGCACTTCCATCACGACACCTCGGTCGAACAAGCCATCGAGATGTCCAAGCTGATCAGCGAAGCCAACTCGACGCGCGCGAAAGAAGACTGAAGAAAGCGGCCCGTCATTGCGGGCCGTTTTTTCATCCTCCGTGCTTCCGTCTGTCTGCCTGGCCGTTTCCCTCGCCCGTCTTTCCCMCCTCATGACCGATCCGAAAACCAATCGCCCGCCCCGGCAACCGCGCCGCGAGGTGCACGGCGTGCTGCTGCTCGACAAGCCGCTGGGCCTGTCGTCCAACGATGCGCTGGTGCGCGCCAAGCGCATGCTGCGCGCGCTCAAGGCTGGGCATACCGGCACGCTCGACCCGCTCGCCACCGGCCTGCTGCCGCTGTGCTTCGGCGAGGCCACCAAGTTCTCGCAGGACCTGCTCGAGGCCGACAAGACCTATGAGGCCGAGGTGCGCCTGGGCATCCGCACCGCCACCGGCGATGCGGAAGGCGAGGTGATCGCCGAGCGCGAGGTGGCGTGTGACACCGAGGCACTGCGCGTGGCGATCGCGCGCTTCACCGGCGAGATCGAGCAGGTGCCGCCCATGCACTCGGCGCTMAAGAAGGACGGCCGCCCKCTGTACGAATACGCGCGCGCCGGCCAGACCGTGGAGCGGGCGGCGCGCCGCGTCACCATCCATGAGATCACGCTGCTCGGCTGCGGCCTGCCCGCGGCGCCCACCTTCACCATGCGGGTGACCTGCAGCAAGGGCACCTATATCCGCACGCTGGCCGAGGATATCGGCGAAGCGCTGGGCTGCGGCGCGCACCTCACGGGGCTGCGCCGCACGGCGGTGGGCGACCTGAGCCTGGATGGCGCGGTCACGCTCGAGCAGATCGACGCGCATGACGATGCCGCGCGCCCGGCGATGCTGGCCCCGGTCGATGCGCTGCTGCAGCGCTGCGCGCCGGTGCGGCTCGAGGAAGCCGCGATGGGCCGCTTCCTGCAAGGCCAGCGTATCGCGCAGCGCGACCTGCCGGCCGGCACCGAACTGGCGGAAGGCGAACTCGCCCGCATCTATGGCGGCGAGCCGGAGCGCCTGCTTGGCGTGGCGCGCATGCGGGAAGGGGCGTTGMGGMCGGAGCGGCTGGTCAAGCTCTGAGCGGGTCGTGACCCGGCAGCGCGCGGGAAGCAAAAAAAGCCGATGCCAGTGATGGCATCGGCTTTTTTATCGGCTTATGTGTCCGGCGAGCCTGGTGGCGGCTCCTAGTGCGCCCCGGCCGCGGAGGCATCCATATCGCCTCCCTTCTTCGGCTTGGTCAGCCAGACAAAGCCGATCAGCACGAAGAACAACACGCCCGAGATCCAGAAGATGTCGTTGGCGCCGAGCATGGCCGCCTGCTGCGTGATGCCGCGCTCGATGAAGCCGTTKGCCTGGGCCTCGGTCATGCCCATCTGCACCAGGTGTTCGAGCTGCGCCCTATAGGCCGGGTTGAACGGATTGATCTGCTCGACCAGTTGCGCGTGATGCAGCGCGGAGCGGTTCTCCCAGATGGTGGTCGAGATCGACGCGCCGATCGCGCCGAAGGTGATCCGCACGAAGTTCGACACGCCCGAGGCCGACGGCATCTTCTCCGGCGGCTGGCCCGACAGGATGATCGAGGTCAGCGGGATGAAGAACATCGCCATGGCCGCGCCCTGGATCAGGGTGGGGATCATCAGCGAGCGGGTATCGACCTGCAGGGTGAAGCCCGAGCGCATCAGGCTGACCACGCCGAAGGTGATGAAGGCCAGCGTGGCGACCCAGCGCGCGTCCATCCTGGGCAGGTTCTTGCCGATGAGCGGCGACAGCAGGATGGCAAAGATGCCCACCGGCGCCATCACGATGCCGGCGTCGGTCGCGGTATAGCCGACGATGGTCTGCAGCCACAGCGGCAGGATCACCAGGTTGCCGAAGAACAGCCCGTAGGCCACCGAGATCGCCACCACGCCGGCGCTGAAGTTGCGCCCCTTGAACAGGTAGATGTCGACGATGGGATGCTTCTCGTAGCTCTCCCAGATCAGGAAGAACAGGAATCCCACGATGGCCACCACGGTCAGCACCACGATCACCGTGGAGTGGAACCAGTMCAGTTCCTTGCCMTTGTCGAGCATCAGCTGCATCGAGCCGACCCAGATCACCAGCAGCGTCAGCCCGATGCGGTCGATCGGCAGGATCTTGGTGGGGGTTTCGCGGTMGCGGTAGATCGCCCAGGTGGCATAGGCCGCGCCGAGCCCGACCGGGATATTGATATAGAAGATCCACGGCCAGGTCATGTTGTCGGAGATCCAGCCGCCCAGCAGCGGGCCCATGATGGGCGCCACCAGCGTGGTCATGCCCCATAGCGCGAGCGCCATGGTGCTCTTCTGCGGCGGATAGCTCGACAGCAGCAGCGCTTGCGACAGCGGGATCATCGGCCCGGCCACCGCGCCCTGCAGTACGCGCGCGGCCAGCAGGACTTCCAGGTTGGGCGCCACGCCGCACAGCCACGAGGACAGCACGAACAGCAGGATCGAGGTGATGAACAGCCGTACCGCGCCGAAGCGGGTGGTCATCCATCCGGTCAGCGGCACGGAGATCGCGTTGGCCACGGCGAACGAGGTGATCACCCAGGTGCCCTGGTTGGGCGCCACGCCGAGGTCGCCGGAGATGGCCGGGATCGACACGTTGGCGATGGACGAGTCCAGCACGTTCATGAACGTGGCCAGCGACAGCGCGATGGTGCCGATCACCAGCTTTCCGCCCGTCAGCGGCGCAGGCGCGGCGGGGCGCGCCGCGGGCCCGCGCGGGCCCGGTGCGGCGCTGTCGCGCACGGGGAGGGAAGTCGCCATGTTCAGGTGCTGGCAGGCTTGGCGGCCGGCGCCGAGACCGGTGCCGCCATCGGCTCGGCGCCTTGGCGGCCACCGTTGTTCAGGGAGATGATGCGGGCGATCAGCGCGTCGGCGTCCTGGCCGACCTTCTCATACACGTCGGTCTGCATCGGCCGTGCCACGGTGGCCTGCGCCATCGTCGCGCCTTCTTCCTTGCKCACGTCGACCGTCACGTTCATCGACAGCCCCACGCGCAGCGGATGATCCTTGAGCTGCTTCGCGTCCAGCGCGATGCGCACCGRCAGGCGCTGTACCACCTTGATCCAGTTGCCGGTGGCGTTMTGCGCGGGCAGCAGCGAGAAGGCCGAGCCGGTGCCGGCCGAGAAGCCTTCGACCTTGCCTTCGTACTCGACCTTGGAGCCGTACAGGTCGGCTTCGAGCTTGACCGGCTGGCCCACGCGCATATGCGTGATCTGCACTTCCTTGAAGTTGGCGTCGACCCACACCTGCTCCAGCGGCACCACCGCCATCAGCGGCGCKCCGGGGGCCACGCGCTGGCCGACCTGCACCGAGCGCTTGGCCACGTAGCCGGTCACCGGCGCCGGCAGGGTGGAGCGTGCGAAGGCCAGATAGGCGGAGCGCAGGTTGGCGGCGGCGCGCTGCACGTTGGGGTGCTTTTCCACCGTGGTCTGGTCGGTCAGCACCTTGTTGGAGGCGAGCTGCTCKCGCGTGGACGACAGCGCTGACAGGGCCGCCTGCAGCGCGGTCTGCGCATGCGAGATTTCCTCGCCCGAGACCGCGCCGGAACCGGCAATGGCCTCGCGGCGCTTGAGGTCTTCGCGTGCCTTGGCCACGTCGGCTTCGCGCATCGCCACGTTGGCCGCCAGCGAGCCGTTGTTGACGTAGAGCGTGCGCACTTCGCGCACGGCCTGCGCCAGCTGCGCCTCGGCTTGCTCCAGATTCACCTGCGAGTCGGCGCGGTCGAGCTGGATCAGGGGCTGGCCGGCGGTGACCAGCTGGGTGTCGTCGGCCGCGATCGAGATCACGGTGCCGCCMACCAGCGGCGTGACCTGCACCACGTTGCCGGCGACATAGGCGTCGTCCGTGCTTTCGAAGTGCCGTGCGTACAGGCCCCAGTAGATGCCGTAGGCCACGCCTGCCACCACCACCGCGGCGGTCAGGGAAAGCAGCAGGCGCTTGCGCTTGCCATTGTTGTTGACGGAAGCCGCCGGGGAGGCGGGAGTCTGGGCCGCTTGCTTGTTGTCGCTCATGATCGTCTTGTATGAATGCTGTCGGTACTGTGCGGACGCCGTGGTCCGGGCTGCTCCTGTGCGCCGGCTCGGCTAGCCGCGCGCGCCTTCGGGCTTTTGCGCGGCCGCGCCTTCGCCCTGCTCCTGGTAGCCGCCGCCGAGCGCCTTCATCAGGCCCATCTGCAGGTCCAGGCRGCGGGCCTGCAGGTCGGTGGCCAGGCGGCGCTGCTGCAGCACATTGCTTTCGGCGTTGAGCACCGTGAGCTGCGTGCCCAGTCCGGCCTTGTAGCGGATGGTCGAGAGCGAGTAGGCGCGCTCGGCCAGGCTGAGCGCTTCGCGCTGCGCGCTGATCTGCGTATCCACGCTGCGGATGCTGGCCACGGTATCGGCGGTCTCGCGCAGTGCGTCGATCAGGGCCTGGTTGTAGTTGGCTACGGCGAGATCGTATTGCGCGTACTTGCCCTTGAGGTTGGCGCGCAGCCTGCCGCCCTCGAAGATCGGCAGGGTGACGGCCGGGCCGATGCCGAAGGTGCGGCTGATGCTCATCAGCAGGTTGGACGGGTCCAGCGAGGCCACGCCTGCAAAGGCKGTCAGGCTGACTGCCGGCAGGAACTCGGCCTTCGCGACGGCGATATCCTTGCTCGATGCTTCCACGCGCCAGCGCGCGGCCACCAGGTCGGGGCGGCGTMCGAGCAGGTCGATGGTGAGGTTGTCCGGCAGTTGCGGCGTGGCGTGCGCCAGCACGGTGGGTTGCTGGATCGCCAGGCCGCGGTCCGGGCCCTTGCCCAGCAGCGCGGCGATCTGGTTGCGCGCGAGCGCGATGTCTTCGTCCACGCGCAGCAGGTCGGTCTGCGCCGAGGCMACGGTGCCGCGCGCCTGGGTGGTTTCCACCTGGGTGTCGAGGCCCGCGCGCAGGCGGTCGGTGGACAGTTGCGTGAGGTCGCGGCGCTGGGCGATSGCGCGCTCGGCCACRTCGCGCTGCGCRTACAGCGCGGCCAGGCGGGCATAGGTGCGCGCCACGGCCGTGGTCAGGATCAGGCGCGAGGCCTGGCTCTCGGCTTCCGTGGCGCGGTCGTCCGACAGCGCGGCTTCCAGCGCGGCGCGGTTCTTGCCCCAGAAGTCGAAGTCATACGAGAGGCCGGCCTGCAGGCGCGACTGGTTCTGCCACGATCCGGCCAGCCGCGTGCCGGCGAACAGGTCGGTCTCCGAGAAGCGCTGGCGCACCAGGCTGCCTTCGAAGTCCACATGCGGGTAAAGTGCGCTACGGGTGGCATCGGCMATCGCGCGGGACGCTTCCACGCGCGCAAAGGCAGCCTGCAGGCTGGGGCTGTCCTTGACCGCCTCGTCGACGAGCCCGCGCAGTTGCGCATCGTTGAACTGGTCGACCCAGTCGAGCGTGGGCCACTGGCCATGCTCGCCCGGCAAGACCTGGGCGCTGGCGAGGGAGGTGGGATCGGTGACGGTCTGCGTGCTGTGCGAATTGCCAAAGKCGGCGCAGCCGGCCAGGACCGCGGCGGCCAGCGCGCTCAGCGCCAGCGCGCCGGTGCGGCGGCCGGCCGCGCG
>NZ_JBFTLQ010000148.1:0-10216 GCF_056396525.1 Cupriavidus sp. 05T41 | reverse complement strand
GCGCGGCACGGGCCGGCGAGAGCGGGGCCGACGCGGCCGAAGCGGCGGGCGCGGCGGCGGCCGGGGCCACCTGCGCCGCGGCCGGCTCCTGCATCCTCACCGGCGCGGCGGCAGCGGGGGCCGGGCTCGGCGCCTCTGCCGGCGCTGCCGCGATGGGCGGACGCAAGGTATGTACGGGTGCGGAAGCAGCGGGAGCCGAAACCGGCGCAGCCGCCACCACGGCAGCGGGCGCGACAGCGGTGACAGCGGTGACAGCGGTGACAGCAGCGTCTGCGGCCGCGCGGCCCGCGGACGCAGCGGCACGTGCGGGCCGTGCCTGCTGACCCCCGCCCTGCGCCGGAACGGGCGCAGGACTGGCCGAAGGACGGAAGGCCAGCATGCGCAGCAGCGTCATGGTGAAGCCGGCGTACTCGTCTGGCGCCAGGGCCAGCTCGCTGCGGCCCAGGTTGGCGATCTGGTAGAACAGTTGCACTTCCTGCGCATCGAAGCTGCCGGCAAAGCGCCGCACATCCGCGGCCTCCGGCCATTCTTCCTGCACCGATGCGGGCACCGCCTGGGCCAGCGCGACCTTGTGCAGCAGCGAGGCGAGATCCTGCAACGCCCCCGCAAAGGACAGGCTGCGATCGGCCATGCCATCGGCCACCGCCAGCATGGCGGCGCCATCCTCGGCCGCCAGCGCGTCCAGCAGTTGCACCAGGTAGCTCTGGTCGATGGCGCCGAGCATGCCGCGCACCGCGCCCTCGGATACCTGGCCGGCGCTGTACGCAATGGCCTGGTCGGTCAGCGACAGCGCGTCGCGCATCGAGCCGTGCGCGGCCTGGGCCAGCAGGCGCAGTGCGTTGGCGTCACGCTCGATGCCTTCCTCGCCCAGGATATGGTCGAGGTGGCCGACGATATGGCCCGGCGGCATCTGCTTGAGGTTGAACTGCAGGCAGCGCGACAGCACCGTGACCGGGATCTTCTGCGGATCGGTGGTGGCCAGAATGAACTTGACGTGCGCGGGCGGCTCCTCCAGCGTCTTCAGCATGGCGTTGAAGGCGTGGTTGGTCAGCATGTGCACTTCGTCGATCATGTAGACCTTGAAGCGCCCCGCGGTCGGCGCGTACACCGCCTTGTCCAGCAGGGAGGCCATCTCGTCGACGCCGCGGTTGGAGGCCGCGTCCATCTCGATGTAGTCGACGAAGCGCCCGCTGTCGATCTCGGTGCAGGCCTTGCAGACCCCGCACGGCTGTGCGGTGATGCCACCGTTGCCGTCCGGCCCGAGGCAATTGAGCGCCTTGGCCAGGATCCGGGACAGCGTGGTCTTGCCGACGCCCCGCGTGCCGGTGAACAGGTAGGCGTGATGCAGCCGCTGTTGCTCCAGCGCGTGCGTGAGCGCGCGGACCACGTGCTCCTGGCCGACCAGCGTGGTGAAATCCCGGGGGCGCCATTTGCGCGCTAGCACTTGATAACTCATGGCGGCGATTGTAGCAAATGGCGGCCGTCGTCCAGCGGGGACTTCGCGCGATCCCCTGTATTTGACCCGGCTTTGCGCTCCGGCTTGCGGTCTGCGCCCGCGCCGGCTATCCGCACTCCCCGACGTAGCCGCAATTGGCACACTTGGCGCAGCCGTCGACCTTGTGCAAGGCATGGGCACCGCACTCGGGGCAGGGCTTGCCCGAACCGAGGCCCAGGCCCGCCGCCGACTGGCCCGCCGCGCGAGCCGGCTGCCCGGCGCCGGCCGCCTGCCCGCCGATCGCTTCCGGCCCCCTCCCCTCCAGCACGGCGAGGCGCGCCGCAAGCGCCGCCACCGGCACCTGGCCACCTTCGGCGTCAAGGAAGCTCCGCTTGATCAGGATGCGCTGCAGGGCGTAGCCGATCGCGGCCACCTCGGAATCGTGAAAGCGCGGCGCCTCGCTGCCGTCCTGGCGCACCAGCGTGCCGTAGCGCACCGTGCCCTTGTCCCACACCACATTGCGCATGTCGGCCAGGGCCTTGGCGATGGAGCCGCCCGAGCGCGCCACCATCGACAGCAGGCGCATGGTGGAGGTGATCCACTGCTGGCCGTCATTGCGCTGCCCGGCCGGCATGAAGAATTCCACCGGCCGCTCCACCGCCACTGGCTTGCCGTCCAGCACGCCGGCCACACGCATGAAGTTGACGGTGAGATAGACGGTCTTGTGCCCTTCGTAGGTCATGTATTCGACCTTGGATGTCACCCCTTCGAGGTCGCCCACCGGGCGGCTGCCGAACGGCTTGCTCAGGGGATCGTCGGCCTGCGCCGTCGCGGCGGGCGCTGCCGGCGCGTCCGCCGGCACCGACAGCACCGCCCCGAGCACGCTGTTGGGGCGGTAGGTGGCAAGCCCCTTCAGCCCGGCCCGCCACGCTTCCAGGTAGAGATTCCGGAAGGCCTCGTAGGGATAGTCCTCCGGCACGTTGACGGTCTTGCTGATGCTGGTATCGATATAGGGCTGCACCGCCTCGAGCATCTTCATATGGTCCAGCGCCGACATCTGCAGCGCCGTGACGAAGCTGTCCGGCAGTTGCGCCATGTCGGCGCCGAGATGGCGGTAGAGCCGCCAGGCATGGTCGGCCACCTCGAACACCCGGTAGCTGTCGTCCGCCATGCGCTTGCGGCGGTTGTAGGTCCACGAGAAGGCCGGCTCGATGCCGTTCGAGGCATTGTCGGCAAACGCCAGCGTGATGGTGCCGGTGGGCGCGATGGAGAGCAGGTGCGAATTGCGGAGGCCGTCGCGGGCAATGACATCGCGCACGGTCTGCGGCAGCCGCCGCGCAAAGCCGCTGGCCAGGTATTCGCCGGCCTTGAACAGGGGGAAGGCGCCCTTCTCACGCGCCAGGCCGGCAGATTCCAGGTAGGCGGTGTCACGCAGGGTCTCGGCGATGCGCGCGGCCAGGGCGCGCCCGGCTTCGGCATCGTAGCGGATGCCCAGCATCACCAGCGCGCTGCCCAGGCCCAGGAAGCCCAGGCCGACGCGGCGCTTGGCATGGGCTTCGGCGCGCTGCTCGGGCAAAGGCCAGAACGTGATATCGAGCACGTTGTCGAGCATGCGCACGGACAGCCGCACTACTTCCGCGAAGGCCTCGAAATCGAAGCGGGCATCCGCGCCGAAAGGCTGGCGCACGAAGCGGGTCAGGTCGATCGAGCCCAGGTCGCAACAGCCATAGGCGGGCAGCGGCTGCTCCGCGCAAGGGTTGGTGGCCTCGATGCGTTCGCAGTAGTAGAGATTGTTGTCGTCGTTGATATGCGAGAGAAACAGCACGCCGGGCTCGGCATGGTCGTAGGTGGCCTGCATGACCTGGTCCCACAACTGCCGGGCGGGCACGCGGCGGTAGACCCACTGGCCGTCGTCGCGCCGGTAGGCCCCGGCGGCGATGACCTCGGCGCCAGGCTCGGCCTCGTGGACCAGCTCCACCTCGGCGTTGGCCTCGACCGCGCGCATGAAGTCATCGCTGACACCGACCGAGATATTGAAATTGGTCAGGTCCCCCTTGTCCTTGGCGTGGATGAAGGTCTCGATATCCGGATGATCGCAGCGCAACACCCCCATCTGCGCGCCGCGGCGCGATCCCGCCGATTCCACCGTAGCGCAGGATGCGTCGAACACCTTCATGAACGATACCGGCCCCGAGGCGCGCGAATGCGTGCCCCGCACCAGGGCGCCGGCCGGCCGGATCGCCGAAAAGTCATAGCCCACGCCGCCGCCGCGCCGCATGGTCTCGGCCGCTTGCGCCACGGCGGTATAGATGCCGGGCTTGCCGCCGCGCGCCTCGGACACCGAATCCCCCACCGGCTGCACGAAGCAGTTGATCAAGGTGGCCTCGATGCGCGTGCCTGCCGCGGAGTTGATGCGCCCGGCCGGCACGAAGCCCTGCTCCTGTGCCCACAGGAAGCGCTCGGCCCAGCGCTCGCGGTCGGCCGGGGCTTCGGCCTCGGCAAGCGCCCGTGCTACGCGCAGGCGCACATCGGCAATGGTGGCTTCCTCGCCCTTGGCGTACTTCTCCAGCAGGACTTCGGTGGAGATGTCCTGGGGTGGCAGCGTGGCACGGAGCATCTGTTCGTTGGCATTCATCGCTGGTTCTCGCTGGTCTTGCCGGGCTTGTGGCTGCGGTGCCCGCCGGCCTGCACGGTTTCAATATGGCGCTGCCGGGAAGCCCCCGGCCCGCGCCAGCCGATCCATTCATCCGATCAATTTCGAGGGAAATCGCCAGAGCCGCCCGCTCTAGGTTACAATGCGCACCGGACGGGCCTCCTCGCATGGCGGCGCGGTCAACCTGGTCAGGTCGGGAACGAAGCAGCCACAGCCGTTTTCCGCCAGTGCCGAGGGTCAGGCTCGTCCCCCAATTCTTCCTTGCAGCGTACGCTCTGCAATCCCGCCTTTCGCAAGACCTCCCCGTATCATCGAGTATTTGCCGACTCTGGTATTTGCCGGCACTGGTTTTGCCGGCGCACCGCTACGCCCGTGGCCTGTCGCTTCGCGCCTCGCTCGCCAATGCGCGCCGGCCCGCCTATTGTGCCGCGCCGGCCAGCGCATGCCCTGATCCAGGACAAGTCTAGAACAGGGAGCCCTGGCGTGCAGCCTGCAGCGCATCAGCCACGATCCACTCGCCGTCGGCCGTGGCCACGCCCGCCTCGACGCGCCGCCCCGGAAACATCGGCCTGACTGCCGCCACATAGCGCGCAAGCTGCTGTGCGTAGGCTGCATGCTCCTGCGGCAGCAGGCGCAGCTTGTAGTCGATGATCACCACGCGCGCGTCGAACTCCACCAGGCGGTCGATGCGTAGCAGGCGGCCGCGCGCGTCATACAGCTCGACCTCGTTGCGGGCGCTGCGCGCACCCTGCGGGAACAGCAGCGGCCGCAGCGCCGCCGAGTCGAGCATCAGGCGCGCGGCATCCAGCGCGGCCTGCGCCTGCGTCCTCCACAGTTCGCGCGCCTGGGCGTCGCCGCCACCCGCAAGCGGAAACCAGCGCATCACCGTTTCGGGCGCGGGGAATGCCTCGAACGCCTCGGGATAGCGCGTGATGCGCTCGAGCAACGCGTGCAGCAACTCGCCATGACGGGCCGCGTCGGCATCGAACACGATGGCGTGGCTGTCGTCTTCGGCGGGCTCCTGCGCGCTGTCTTCATCCTCCCATTCGTATGCCGGCACCAGCGTGTCCGCCGCCTCGCGGTAGCGCTGACGGAAATCGGCATAGCGCACGCGCGCATCGTTGCCGGCCAGCCGCTCGCCGTCGGCATGGGCCGTCGACGGCGGGCGGGCGTCCACCAACGCGCCGACCCCGGCCGCCTGCAGGCGCGCATACCAGCTGCCGGCGATCTCGCGGTTGCCTTGCGCACTCTCGGCGCTGCGCGATGCGCGCCCCTTTACGCCGCTCACCAGCAAGCCCTGCCGCGCGCGCGTCATCGCGACGTAGAGCAGGTTCCAGTTCTCGCGCTCGGCCAGCGCCGCCTCGGCTTCGAACAGTGGCGCGCGCGCCAGCCCGCGCGTGCTGCGCTTGCCATAGGCGGAGAAATGCACCGGCACCGGCGACGCCGGCGGCCAGTCGACCAGGATGCCGCCGCGGTCGGCGGCGGCGTCGCTGTGGTTGGCATCGAGCAGCACCACGAACGGCGCCTCCAGGCCCTTGGCGGCGTGCACGGTCAGGATGTGCACGGCGTCCAGCGCGCTGTCGGCGACATCGGCATCGGCATCGCCCTCGGCGTCTTCCGCGTTGTCCGCCATGCCACCTTCGTCCGGGCTTTCGCCCTCTTCGCCGCGGCGGATTTCCTGCAGCTCATCGATGAACTTGGGCAGGCTCGGATAGCGCCCACCGTCGAGATCGAGCGAGAGCTTGAGGAAGGCATCGAGGTTGGCCAGCACCTGGTCGCGGATCTCGGCGGGCGCGGCCTCGGCATAGCGCCGGCGCACCTCGCCGCCGTGATAGATATGGTCGATCAGGTCGTGCACCGGGCGGTGCGGCGCCACCTCCAGCCAGTGGCGCAGGCGCGCCACGCCATCGCGCAGCGCCGGGCTGGCAAACTCGGGCAGGCCCTGCTCGCGCAGGCAAGCCCACCAGCCCGGGCGCGGCTCCTGCGCCTGCGCCATGCGCGCGATGGCGACCAGGTCGTCGTCGGTGGCGCCTACCAGCGGACTCTTGAGCACGTGGGCCAGGTCCAGGTCCGACTCCGGCGTCATCAGGAAGGCCAGCAGCGCCGACAGGTCGAGCGCCTCGAGCGTGGCCAGCAGGCCGCCGCGGCGCGGGCTCAGGCAGGGGATGCCAGCCTCGCGGAAGGCACGCTCGTATTGCGCCAGGTGGGTCTTGCGGCGTACCAGCAGATGCATGTCGCTCCAGCGCGCGGGGCGCGCGCCGTCGCTGTCCGCTACCGGCACCGTGGCGCGGATATGGCGCAGCCACGCGGCCACGCGCCTGCCCTCCTCCAGGCGCAGCGAATCGCCCTCGTGCTGGCGCGGCTGGGTCAGGGTGTCGCGGTGGGTGGCGGCGGGCGCGGCATCGCGGGCTTCGTCCGCGCCATCTTCCGCGCCCTCTTCCGTGCCCTCGTGGGATTGCGCCTCGGGCTCGACCAGCGGCAGCAGCCACACCGGGCCGCCGGGCTCGTCCAGCGCGGTGGTCTGGGTCTCGAACAGCGGATAACGGCCGTCGGCGCGCGCGCCATCGAACACGGCATTGACCCAGTCGAGCACCTCGGGCCGGTTGCGGCGCGTGCGGTTGGTGCGCAGCACGGTGGCGCCGAAGCCGGCCTGCAGCATCTCGCTGGCGGCCTGGAACAGCCGCGCGTCGGCGCGGCGGAAACGATAGATGGACTGCTTCGGGTCGCCCACCAGGAACACCGTGGGCCGCTCGCCCAGCCCTGCATAGCCAGCCAGCCAGCCCTGCAGGATGCGCCACTGCAGCGGATTGGTGTCCTGGAACTCGTCGAGCAGCAGGTGACGGTAGCGCGCGTCGAGGCGGACCTGCAGATAGGTGGCGGTTTCTTCGTCGCGCATCAGCTTTGCCGCCAGCCATTCCAGGTCGGCGAAATCCATCGCGCGCTGCTCGGACTTGTGATGCTGGTAGCGCATCAGCAGCGCATCGCCGAGTTCGTAGAGCGCCAGGTTGACGGCCAGCACGGCGGCCTCGCAACGACGCTGCGCCACCCGCTCCAGCGCGGCGCAGAACTCGCCATGCCCGGCCACGAACGCCTCGACCGCGGCTTCACCGCCCAGCGCCTTGGTCAGCGCGGATGTGGCGCGCAGCGAGCGCGGCTTGCCGGCGGCGGTGAAGAACGCATCGCGCAGGACCACGAAGGCGCGCTCGGCGGGCTCGCCGCCTTCGCCGCCGCTCTCGCGCCAGGCGCGGATCGCCATCAGCGCGTCCACCAGGCGCGTGGCGTGAGCCTGCTCGGTCTTGCCGCCGCGCCCCAGTTGCGATGCCATGTCCTGGCAGGCGTCGAGCCAGCTGTCGTCGGCCAGCACCTCGAGCAATACGTCGACGCGCGCGTCGTCGCCGAGATCGGCGGCCAGCGCCTCGGCGGGATCGGTGCTCTCCTTGAAGGCAAGCCACTCGCTGCGCGCATGGAACATGGCATCGAGCAAGGCGCGCGCCTGGAATTCGCCGATGGCGTCCACCAGCTGCTCGAACGCCGCGCGCAGCGCGGCATACGGCGGCGTGGCCAGGGCCTGCCAGAACGGCGCCCACGCCTCGCGCTTCATGCGCAGCGCGTCCTCGCGCAGCGTGGCGCCGGGCACGATGCCCGATGCCAGCGGCGCGCCGCGCAACAGCGTGCCGAACCAGCCATGGAACGTGTCGATCGCCATGCGACCCGGCGCGGCCAGCACCTGCGCATGCAGCCCGCGCGCACGCGGCAGCGCGGCGCGCGCGGCAGCCTCCGGCAGCCCGCGCTGGACCAGCGCGGCAATCACGGCTTCGTCATCGTCGCGCGCGAGCTGCGCCAGCACTTCCAGCAGGCGCTCGCGCATTTCCTCCGCGGCCTTGCGCGTGAAGGTGATGGCGAGGATCTCGTGCGGCGCCGCGCCCGCCAGCAGCAGGCGCAGCAGGCGCGCCACCAGCAGCCAGGTCTTGCCGCTGCCGGCGCAGGCCTCCACCACCACCGAGGCGGCGGGATCGCACGCCGCGCGCGTGAACTCCGCTTCGGCGACCGCTGCGCCGTCGCGCAGATAGGCGTGGATGCTCATGCCCGCCCCCCGACCTGCGGCGGCAATGCCGTGCTCTCCCAGAAGCCCTTGCGGCACAGCCCTCGCGCGGTGCAATAGGTGCATGCGCTGGCGTCGCCGAAGGCCGGCATGGGCGCGTCCTGCCGCAGGCGCATCACGTCCTCGCGCAACTGGCGCGCGAGCCACGCCACGGCGGCATCGAAATCGGGCAGGCCCACCTCGCGCTGGGACGCGGGCGTCCCGTCCCTGGTGCCCTCGAGCGCCACCCAGCTGCCGACCTTCACGTCGGCGCGCAGCAATCCATAGAACGGCAACTGGCAATCCTCTTCCACATCCGCGACCTTGCGCTTGAGGCGCAGCACGCTCTGCGTCTTGTAGTCCAGTACCGCGCGGCTGCCGTCGCGCGCGCGGTCGAGCCGGTCGATGCGGCCGTTGACGCGCAGCGGCTGGCCATCCGGCATGGCCAGGTCGACCGTAGCGTCAAGTTCGCCGCCATCCCAGAACCAGCCTTGCGCCTCGCGCTCGGCCTGCCACGCGACGTAGGACGGCAGCACTTCGCACCAGCGCCGGTAGTAGCCGATGGCGTTGCCGTCCTCGCGCATCAGCGCGCCGAATTCGTGTTCGGAGATTTCGCGCAGCCGCGCCAGGCGCGCATCGTCATGGCGCAGGCCATCCTGCGCGGCCTCGCGGTGATAGCGCAACAGCACGCGGTGCAGCAGTTCGCCGATATCGCGCTTTTCGAGATCGTCGCTGACCACCTCGAGACCAGCCAGGCCGAGCATGCGGCCGGCGAAGAACTGATACGGACAGCGGCGCAGCATGTTGTACGCCTGCGCGCTCCAGCGCGCAGGCACCAGCTCCGATGCCGCCGGGGCCGGCATACCGCCGACCTCGGCAAAGGTGTCGTGCAGCAGCGGCAAGGCGCTGGCCTCGATCGGCACCCCCGCGCGCGAGCACAGCGCGCTGAGCCGCTCGAGCCAGCCCGAGACGTGCTTGGGTTCGCCGCGCGCGCCGAGGCGCTGCCAGGTCAGCATCACGTCGTCGTTGTTGAGCAGTACCTCGGCGAGATCTCGCGCCTGCTGGGCGAAGCGGACTTCGCGGTCTTCCAGCGCGAGCTCGCGGCGCATCTGGTTGGAGAAGAACATCAGCTCGGCCGCGCTCGAAGGCAGCTGGCCATCGTCGCAGCCGACCACCACCACGCCGTCGAAGCGTCGCATGCGCGCGCCGTTGAGCGGCAGGATGGCGATGCGCGCGGAGCCGCTGGCCGACGGCTCCTTGTAGGCCACGGATTCGAGCAGCGCCGACAGCATCGAGCGGAATTCCGCCAGGTCGAGCGTGGCGGCCGCGCCGGTCTCGTCCTGCGGCAGCTCGGCCAGGCGCGCCAGCGCGTCGAGCAACTGGCGGCCGGCGTCGTCCGCGGCCAGGGCCTCGCGCATGCCAAGCGCATCAAGCGTGGCGTCGAGCCGCTCAAGCCAGGTGGAAACCGGCTTCTGCGTGCGGCCGCGCGGCCATTCGCCGGCCTCGGCGGCCAGCCGCTGCACCAGCTCGCAGGCAGCCTCGCGCGCGGCGTGGCGTGCATCTTCGCCGGGCTCGCCGGACGCTTCCGACACTTCGGCCAGGCTGTCGCGCCTGGCCTCCGGCGCGAAGCGCTGCTGCAGGCGGCGCCAGCCACCGCTGATGCCGTCGCGGCGGATCTGCCGCTCGAGCGCGGCGATGGCCGCGCCGCGCCCGGCGAAATCGGGCAAGCAGAACGGGCTCTTGAGCAGGTCGAGCAGCGCCGCGGTATTGCCGTCCTGGTTGAGCAGGTCGAACCAGCGCATCAGCGCCGCGGCGGCGCGCGTGGTGGAAAGCTTCCAGCCGGTTTCATCGCGCACCGGCGCGCCGGCGCGCGCCAGCAAGGCGCGCGCGCGCCGCGCGACCACGCGGTCGTGCGCGACCAGTGCCACGTGGCGCCGGCCTTCGTTGAGCCACTGCACCAGTTGGCCGGCCGCGGCCGCGGCTTCGTCCTCGAAGCGCGCGCTGCCAACCACGCGCACGCGCGGACGCTGCGCCGGCAGGCCGCGTG
>NZ_JBFTLQ010000147.1:0-10387 GCF_056396525.1 Cupriavidus sp. 05T41 | reverse complement strand
GCCGCGCGCGGCACCATGCCCGGCCTGCGCGGCTTGCGCGGCGAGGTGGTGCGCGTGCACGCGCCCGAGGTCAAGCTGCACCGCCCGGTGCGCCTGCTGCATCCGCGCTACCCGATCTATATCGCGCCCAAGCCCAACGACCTCTACGTGATCGGCGCCACCGAACTCRAAAGCGAGGAMGATTCGCCGATGAGCGTGCGCTCCGCGCTGGAGTTGCTGTCGGCGGCTTACTCGCTGCATCCGGCCTTTGGCGAAGCGCGCGTGCTCGAACTCAACGTGCAGCGCCGGCCCACGCGGCCGGACCACCTGCCCGCCATCCGGGTCGACCAGCATGCCCGCGTGGTGCGCCTCAACGGCCTGTACCGGCACGGTTTCCTGATCGCGCCGGCGGTGACCGAGGCCGCCTGCCAGGTGGTGCGCGCGTTGCTCAGCGGCGATCCCGCCGCCCACGCCGTGCCCGCCGCGCTGCGCTGGCCGGGGATGATCGGCCCGGCGCTCGAGACCGTCGCCGGCGCGCCTGTCCTGCACTGAACAGACAGACTATGGAAATCCTGCTCAACGGCCGCCCGCTGGCCCTTGCCGAGAACGCCACGCTGGCCGACGCGGTGGCCGGCGCCGGCATCGCGCCGCCGTTTGCCGCCGCGCTCAACGGCCAGTTCGTGCCGCGCGCCGCGCATGCCGCCACCGCGCTCGCCGCCGGCGACCGCATCGACCTCGTGCAACCCGTGACKGGAGGCTGAACCAACATGACATTCGATACCACCGATCCCCGCCGCGACCTGCTCGGCGATCCCTTCGTGCTGTACGGCGAATCGTTCACCTCGCGCCTGCTGCTGGGCACCGCGCGCTACCCGTCTCCCGCCACCCTGCAGGCCGCCGTGGAAGCGTCGCGGCCCGCCATGCTGACCGTGGCGCTGCGCCGCCAGGGCGCGGTGGGCGACGGCGAGGGCGGCCAGTCCTTCTGGCAGATGCTCAAGGCGCTCAACGTGCCGGTGCTGCCGAATACCGCCGGCTGCATGGCACCGCAGGAAGTCATCACCACCGCCATGATGGCGCGCGAAGTGTTCGAGACCGACTGGATCAAGCTCGAGCTGGTGGGCGACGACTACACGCTGCAGCCGGACACGCTCAACCTGCCCGCGGTAGCCGAGACGCTGATCAAGGAAGGCTTCAAGGTGCTGCCCTACTGCACCGAGGACCTCGTGCTGTGCCGTCGCCTGCTCGACGTGGGCTGCCAGGCGCTGATGCCCTGGGGCGCGCCGATCGGCACCGGCAAGGGCGTGGTCAACCCGCACGCCATGCGCGTGCTGCGCGAACGCCTGCCCGACACCCCGCTGATCGTCGACGCCGGCCTCGGCCTGCCGTCGCACGCGGCCCAGGTGCTGGAGTGGGGCTACGACGGCGTATTGCTGAACACCGCGGTGGCGCAGGCCGCCTATCCGGTCAATATGGCGCGCGCCTTCGCGCTGGCGGTCGACGCCGGCCGCACCGCCTACCTGGCCGGCCCCATGCCCGAGCGCGAGATCGCCCAGGCCAGCACGCCGGTGGTCGGCATGCCGTTCTGGCACGCCGAAGGCGTGGAGGACCGCGCATGAGTCACGCTGCCGTGAAAGCCGCCGTCGACACGGCGCTGCGCGACACGCTGCTGGCGCGCTACGGCGCCAGCTTCGGCACCAGCGACAAGGGCTGGTCCGCCTGGGCGCGGCCCGGCGCCGGGGCGCTCGGCCACGCCGACGTGGTGCTGTCCGACKGCGAGGCCGATGCCGACGCGCTCGGGCGCATCGCCGCCGCCGGCGCGATCGCCATCGAKAGCGAGCGCGAAGGCGGCCGCTGGATCGACACCGTGCGCTCGCCGATGGGCACCTGGGTCTTTAGCGCCCATGCCGACAGCGACACCGCGCATCCGCCGGCMTTTACCGCCGTGCTGCTGGCCTGCCTGGCGCTGCATTTCCCCGCGCACGACGCGCTCTGCCTGGCCCGCGCCTGGCAGGCGGATTCGCTCKAGTGGCCGGCGGATTTCGCGCGCTTCCCGCAGGTGCGCCATGCCGCGCTGGTGCCGCCCGAGCAGCGCGCCCAGCCCTTCGCGCCGTGCCCGCCGCTGGGCMTGTACGCGGTGGTGCCCAGCGCCGAATGGATCGAGCGCCTGGTGCCGCACGGCGTGCCCACGGTGCAGCTGCGCTTCAAGTCGGACGACGCGCAGGCCGTGCGCGCCGAGATCGCACGCGCGGCGGGTGCCGCGCGCGGCAGCGCCTCGCGGCTGTTCATCAACGACCACTGGCGCGCCGCCATCGACCTGCACGCCAGCTTCGGCAGCGACAGCGCGCGCAGCGGCATCTACGGCATCCACCTCGGCCAGGAAGACCTCGATGAGGCCGACCTCGACGCGCTGCGCGCCTCCGGCCTGCGCCTCGGCGTGTCCACCCACGGCTATGCCGAGATGCTGCGCGTGGCCACCATCGGCMCGAGCTACCTCGCGCTGGGCGCGATCTTCCCCACCACCACCAAGGTCATGCCGACCGCGCCGCAGGGGCTGGGCCGCTTCCACGCCTACGCGAAGCTGATGCAGCCGGTGATCCCGTCGCTGGTGGGCATCGGCGGCGTCKATGCCGCGCGCCTGCCGCAAGTGCTGGCCGTCGGCGTCGGCAGCGCGGCGGTGGTGCGCGCCATCACCGAGGCGGCCGACGTGCCCGCCGCGGTGAAGCACCTGCTGGGCATGTTCCCCGCCGCCTGAAGCACCTGGCGAACCGGCGGTCCGCGCGCTTCTCCCGCATGCGGGAGAGGCGTGCCGGGAGAAGGGAAACGGCGGAAGGGCAGGCGCCCGAGAAAGCCGGGCACGCCTCGCTTTCGCGGCAACGGGCTCTACCTGCTCGACGCACCCGACGCTGCGCTCTCGCCGCAGCGGCAACTGGCGGCGCTGGCGCGCATCCACGATCTCGCGCGCGACGACTCGCAGTTCGTCATCGCCACGCACTCGCCGATCCTGATGGCCTACCCCGACGCGTGGATCTATAGCCTCGGCGCCGACGGCGTGCAGCGCATCGCGTACGAGGACACCGAGCACTTCCGCGTGAAGCCGCCGTCCGCGCCATCCACACCTAAGTTGGCGCTACCATTGCGGCCGGCGACGCCGTCATGATGGCAGGGTCCATGAAAATGAAGATMCCGCTCGAATCCGACTATGCTGGCGTGGTCAAGGCCATCCTGGTGCAGGCCGGCGATGCCGTTGCCGAGGCCGGGTGGTCGTCGAACTCGAATCATTGAACGCGAAAGGAACAACGTTTTGGAAAGTCCCGCACAGATCGTCCCGGTGGCGCCCGGCACCCCGGATAAGCCCTATTTCGGCATCGATGTGCCGCTGATGCGCCACCTTGGACTGCAGCCGGTGCATATCGAGGAGGGCCTGTGCCGCACGCGCCTGCCGGTCGGCCCGGCGCTGGTCAACAGCCGTGGCGATGTGCACGGCGGCACCTTGATGGCCACGCTGGACTTCACGCTCAGCGGCGCGGCGCGCTCGCATGCGCCGCTGGAAACCGGCGTGATCACCATCGACATGTCCACGCACTTCCTCTCGGCCGCGCGCGGCGAACTGTACCTGGAAGCGCGCTGCATGCGGCGCGGCGCGCGCATCGCCTTCTGCGAGGGGGAGGTGAAGAACGCGCAGGGCGAGGTCGTCTGCGTGGCGCGCGCGGCATTCAAGCTGGTGCCGCTGAGCAGCGGCGGCAACTAGGGCCGCGCCCCGGGCTTCAGGCCTGGCCTTGCGCCGGCCGGTAGACCTGGGCGAAGCGCGCCTGCTGCACGATGCCATAGTCTCCCGGCGCATACTGCATCAGCCAGTCCCCGGCCGCGCCATGCAGCACGTCGCCACCGGCACAGCGCGCAATGCTGAACGCATCTGCCATGCGCCTGGCCAGCACCACGCCCGGCTTGTTGCGGTAGTCGCCGTCCTGCCCGTGCGTGCCGGCCTGCAGCGGCTCGTACTTGGCGTCGAAACGGTCKCGGGAAACCACCCAGCGGTCGCCGGTGGAGCCGGTGACGACGGCATCGCCCGGCTGGTAGCGGTTGGGGCCTTCCAGGCTGATGAGTTCCCCGGGCGCGGCGGCGAAGGCCACCTGCACGACTTCGTGCTTCTGGTAAGGCGCGGCGGCGGGATCGGTGCGCAGGTCGATCTGGGTCAGGGCGGACATGGCTGGCAAGAGGAAGTCGGGAAAATGAAAACGGGCGGCGGATGGCCGGACAATGAAGTGTCCGATCATACCGCCGCCCGCTGTTTTTCCCGGTTTCCGTCCGGCGCGGTCCGTCAGAAGTCGAACTGCGCGCTCAGCCCATCACGCGCGGCGCGAAGGCATGGTTGAGCGGGCCGTTGCCGGCGCCCAGTTCCAGGTCGGCGCCGGCGACGATGGCTTCTGCCACGTAGTCGAGCGCCGCATCGACGGCGTCTTCCAGCGCGTCGCCGCGCGCCAGCTGTGCCGCCACCGCGGCCGCCAGCGTGCAGCCGGTGCCATGCAGGTTGCGCGTGTCGACGCGCGGGTGGGAGAACACGCGCACCGTGCCTTCGGCCGTCATCAGCAGGTCGTCCAGGCCGGCGTCGGCCGGGTCCAGGTGGCCGCCCTTGAGCAGCACCGCGCGGCAGCCCAGCGCCAGCAGGTCGCGTGCGGCCTGCTCCATCTCGCCGCGGCGGCTGATCTTGCGGCCCAGCAGCCAGGAGGCCTCGGGCAGGTTGGGCGTGACCAGCACGGCACGCGGGAACAGCAGGCGCACCATGGCCTGGCTGGTGGCGTCGTCGGCCAGCGTGGCGCCGGAGGTGGAGATCATCACCGGGTCCACCACCAGCTGGCGGATGCCGTGGCGGTCCACCGCGGCGGCCACCGCCTCGACGATGGCGGCCGTGCCCAGCATGCCGGTCTTGGCCGCGTCCACGCCGATATCGCTGGCAACCGCGTCGATCTGGGCCGCCACCATGTCGGCGGGGATCGCATGCACGCCGGTGACGCCGAGGGTGTTCTGGGCGGTGATGGCGGTGATGGCGCTCATGCCGAAGCAGCCCAGCGCGGAAAAGGTCTTGAGGTCGGCCTGGATGCCGGCGCCGCCGCCGKAATCGGAGCCGGCGATGGTCAGGGTGCGCGGAGGGCGGTGTGTCGTCTGGGTCATGTACGGTACGGGGCAGGCMGCGGGGAAGCGGCAAAGAAAAAATCGAGCTGGCGGCGGTGCGCAGCGCCGCCGGGCAGGCTACAATACCGCCACTCCGAGGAGCGTTGCAACGAATGTGGTCATTGTGCCCCAATGGGCCGGTAAGCCATTCGCCAGGCTCGGACTGTCTCAACGGCGCTCGCTGATCCGTGGTCCCACGGAGGCGAGTCGACCTATCCGCCCGCTTGGCATTCCTGTTTCGTCCGGAATGCCGGCGCGGCCGCATATCCCCCCGCACTCGTCACCGTCGCGCCACTCTTCACCGGAGTGAAACATGAACGCAGTGACTGACCTGAAGAACGATTACCTGGTCGCAGACATCGGCCTGGCCGGCTGGGGCCGCAAGGAAATCGCCATCGCCGAGACCGAGATGCCGGGCCTGATGGCCATCCGCGACGAGTTCGCCGCCCAGCAGCCGCTCAAGGGCGCGCGCATCGCCGGCTCGCTGCACATGACCATCCAGACCGCCGTGCTGATCGAGACGCTGGTTGCCCTCGGCGCCGACGTGCGCTGGGCTTCGTGCAACATCTTCTCCACCCAGGACCACGCCGCCGCCGCCATCGCCGCGTCGGGCACGCCGGTGTTCGCCTTCAAGGGCGAGTCGCTCAAGGAATACTGGGACTTCACCCACCGCATCTTCGACTGGAAGGACGGCGGCACCCCCAACATGATCCTGGACGACGGCGGCGACGCCACGCTGCTGCTGCACCTGGGCGCGCGCGCCGAGAAGGATGCCTCGCTGATCGCCAAGCCGGGCAGCGAGGAAGAAACCTTCCTGTTCGCCGCCATCAAGGAAAAGCTGGCCAAGGACCCGAGCTGGTACAGCCGCAACCTGGACGCCATCAAGGGCGTGACCGAGGAAACCACCACCGGCGTGCACCGCCTGTACCAGATGGCGCAAAAGGGCGAGCTGCGCTTCCCGGCCATCAACGTCAACGACTCGGTGACCAAGAGCAAGTTCGACAACCTGTACGGCTGCCGCGAATCGCTGGTGGACGGCATCAAGCGCGCCACCGACGTGATGATCGCCGGCAAGGTCGCCGTGGTGGCCGGCTACGGCGACGTGGGCAAGGGCAGCGCGCAGGCGCTGCGCGCGCTGTCGGCGCAGGTGTGGGTGACCGAGATCGACCCGATCTGCGCGCTGCAGGCCGCGATGGAAGGCTACCGCGTGGTGACCATGGACTACGCCGCCGAGCACGGCGACATCTTCGTCACCTGCACCGGCAACTACCATGTCATCACGCATGACCACATGGCCAGGATGAAKGACCAGGCCATCGTCTGCAACATCGGCCACTTCGACAACGAGATCGAGATCGCCTCGCTGGAAAAGTACGAGTGGGACGAGATCAAGCCGCAGGTCGACCACGTGATMTTCCCGGATGGCAAGAAGATCATCATCCTCGCCAAGGGCCGCCTGGTGAACCTGGGCTGCGGCACGGGCCACCCGTCCTACGTGATGAGCAGCTCCTTCGCCAACCAGACCATCGCCCAGATCGAGCTGTGGCAGGAACGCGATAGCGGCAAGTACCCGGTGGGCGTCTACACGCTGCCCAAGCACCTGGACGAGAAGGTCGCGCGCCTGCAGCTCAAGAAGCTCAACGCGCAGCTGTCCGAGCTGACCGAGGAGCAGGCTGCCTATATCGGCGTGAAGAAGCAAGGCCCGTACAAGGCCGACCACTACCGTTATTGATCGCGGTCGCGGCCAGGGCGGCCGGCTGGCAGCCCTGGCCGCGCGCGTCGCGGTATCCCGTGCCTGTCTGTCGTGGATCTGTCTGTCGTTTGTCCGTCTGACCCGAGCGAAGGAGTCGTCATGAGATTGCTGGCCGTCTGGATCATCAACGCCGCCGCGCTGTTCCTGGTGGGCAACCTGATCAGCGGGATTCACCTGGGCGGCTTCGGCTCGGCCATGATCGCCGCGCTGGTGCTGGGGCTGGTCAACACCCTGATCCGGCCGATCCTGGTCATCCTCACGCTGCCGGTGACGCTGCTCACGCTCGGCTTGTTCATCTTCGTGATCAACGCGCTGCTGTTCCTGTTCGTGGGCAAGCTGCTTTCCGGCTTCGTGGTCACGGGCTTCGGCGCGGCCCTGCTCGGCTCCATCCTGTACAGCGTGATTTCCTGGCTGCTGTCGAGCGTGCTGCTGGGCGAGCGCCGCAACGCCTGAGGGGCCGCACCGTACAGCTCCTGGCGTTGTCGCGCGGCCTTGCCTTACCGCCCGACTGTCCGCGGCCGCGCCTGGCCCAGGACCGCTACGCTTCATTTCGAGGCAACCGTCTCGCGCAGACGGGGGATCAAAACCAACTTTCCAGCGCGCCGCGCCACACGCGGCGCGCCACCATCATGCAAGACCGCTACTTCAGCTTCGAGTTTTTCCCGCCCAAGACTGCCGAGGGCGCCGAGAAGCTGCGCAACACGCGTGCGCAGCTGGCTCCCTTGCATCCCAAGTACATCTCGGTGACGTTCGGCGCCGGCGGCACCACCCAGCAGGGCACGCTGGATGCCGTGCTGGAAATCCAGCGCKAAGGCATCGAGGCCGCGCCGCACCTGTCGTGCGTGGGTTCCTCGCGCGAGAGCATCCGCCAGGTCCTGCAGACGTACCGCGACGGCGGCATCCGCCATATCGTGGCGCTGCGCGGCGACATGCCCTCGGGCATGGGCGAGATCGGCGAGTTCCGCTTTGCCAACGAGCTGGTGGAGTTCATCCGCGCCGAAACCGGCGACTGGTTCAATATCGAAGTGGCGGCCTATCCGGAGTACCACCCGCAGGCCAAGTCGCCGCGCGTCGATCTCGAGAACTTCGTGCGCAAGGTCAAGGCCGGCGCCGATTCGGCCATCACCCAGTACTTCTTCAACGCCGACGCCTATTTCCGCTTCGTCGACGACGTGCGCGCCATGGGCGTGGAAGTGCCGATCGTGCCGGGCATCATGCCGATCACSAAYTCCTCGCAACTGATGCGYTTYTCGGAGATGTGCGGYGCCGAAGTGCCGCGCTGGATAGCCAGGCGCCTGGAGGGCTTCGGCGACGACCGCGAATCGATCCGCGCCTTCGGCCTGGACGTGGTCACCGCGCTGTGCGAGCGCCTGCTGGCCGCCGGCGTGCCGGGGCTGCATTTCTATACGCTCAACTCGGCCGGCGCGACCAAGGCCATCTGGCAGCGCCTCAAGCTCTGACGCCATGCCGGCGCGCCGCCCGGATCCCTTCATCGACCACCTGCTCGAGCTGATGGGCCCGCTGGCGGCGCGCATCGGCCCGATCGGCGCGCGCMGCATGTTCGGCGGCCACGGCCTGTACTACGACGGCCTGATGTTCGCKCTGGTGTCGGGCGGGCGCTGCTGGCTCAAGACCGACGACCAGACCCGCGCGCGCTTCGAGGCCGAGGGCGGCGAGCCGTTCCGGTACAGCAGTGCCGGGCGCGAAGTCACCATGCGCCATTACCTGAGCCTGCCGCCGGCCTGCCTGGAATCCGCCGAGGAGATGACCGCCTGGGCGCGGCTGTCGGTGGAGTCCACGCTGCGGCTGGCCAACCAGGCGCGCTGAGCGGCCCGGCGATGGCCTAAACTGGCATATGGCCACAACCGCCGCCGAAGCCACCGCCGTCACCGCCACGTTCCGTTTCTACGAGGAACTGAACGACTTCCTGCCGCGCGCGCAGCGCGGCGTGGACCGTGCTTGCGCCTGCGCGCGCGCCGCCACCGTCAAGCACATGATCGAGGCGCTGGGCGTGCCGCATACCGAGGTCGAGCTGATCCTGGTCAACGGCGAATCGAGCGCCTTCGAGCGGACGCTGGAGGACGGCGACCGCGTGGCTGTCTATCCCCGCTTCGAAACCTTCGACGTCACGCCGCTGCTGCGCGTGCGCACCGCGCCCTTGCGCGAGACGCGCTTCGTGGCCGATGCGCATCTCGGCGGGCTGGCGCACCTGCTGCGCCTGACCGGCTTCGATACCCTCTACGACAACCATTTCGCCGACGCCGAGATCGAGGCCATCGCCCTGCGCGAGGGCCGCATCGTGCTCACGCGCGACCGCGAGCTGCTCAAGCGGCGCGGTGTCACCCATGGCTGCTACGTGCGCGCCATCAAGGCGCTGCCGCAATTGCACGAGATCTTCGCGCKGCTCGACCTGGCGCGTAGTGCGCGGCCGTTTTCGCTATGTCTTGACTGCAACGTGCCGTTGCGGCGCATCGACAAGGCCGAGGTGGCGGTGATGGCCGGACGCGTGCCGGCTGGCGTGTTGGCGAGACAGGAGCGGTTTGCTACTTGCGATTGCTGCCAGAGGGTGTTTTGGGAGGGGTCGCATTGGCGGCGGATGCGGGGGGTGGTGGATGATTTGTTGTGGAAGGGGTGATTGGTATGGTTGCTTTTTGGGGCCTAGCGGCCCGGGCTTGATTGGCTGTTCAGACGCATGAGATTGTGTTCGCGGCTGTGGGCCTAGCGGCCTGGGCCTTTTGGGTCATTCAGGCGCATGCAAGTGCGCCTGCTTCTGTGGGCCTAGCGGCGCGGGCTTGGTAGCCCGTTCGCACACATGTAAGTGTCACTTTTCTTTTCTCGAAAAGAAAAGTAACCAAAAGAAAGCGATTCTTGCAGAAGGCTGGGCGCTCAGACTTTATGGGTGGTGGTGGTTTCGTGGTGGGCGCGTTGGCTYCSATGRGRCTGCTGGCGCTACCGGTTTGCTCGCCTGCGGCATMGCGGGTGGTGTCCGATTCGTGGTGGCGCTGCATGATGGCGAAAGCCCAKGTGGTTCAGGCTGCTGCCGCGACCGGGGTGGATKGGTGCGGCATAGGAATGGCGCTGGTTTCGTGGTGGGCACGGTGGCCCCTATTTGAGCTCGGTGCCCGGTGGCTCCTGACAGGTCCCTGCCCAAGGGCACCGGCTTGAGAAGTAACCCAGCACACCCGCGCCCCGGTCCACCACGCCCACCACGAAAACACGAGAATGCTATATCGTGGCCGCCCGAGCCGGTAACGGCAGATGCCCGAATGGCCTGGGCCTAAGCCATCATGGAGCCGTAATGTGAAACGGCCACATCCAGCATGGCAGCGCGGCCAGCGCCGGTAGCGTCAGCAGCCCAATCAAAGCCAACGCGCCCACCACGAAACCAGCCTCAGACGAGAAGTCTGAGCGCCCAGCCTTCTGCAAGAATCGCTTTCTTTTGGTTACTTTTCTTTTCGAGAAAAGAAAAGTGACACTTACATGTGC
>NZ_JBFTLQ010000146.1:0-10504 GCF_056396525.1 Cupriavidus sp. 05T41 | reverse complement strand
CGGCCACCGGGGCTGGCGTGGCCGCCACGGCGGCAGGCACGGCCGCAACCGGCGTGGCCGGCTCGACCGCCACCGGGCCGCTGGCCGGCAAGGCTTCGGAAGGCGCGGGTGCGTCGGAGGCCGCCATCACCGGCGGCAGTGCCGCCGTGACGGTGCCGGGCTCGCTACCCTGCGGCGCCGTCGCGGCCGGCGGCGCGCTCAGGCCTTCCTTGCGCGCCTCGAGCCATTGCTTGAAATGATCCAGGCCGAACAGCACGCCGCCGCCGATCAGGGCAACCACCAGGGCCAGCMAGATCCAGCGCCCGCCCGAGCCGCTCGAGCCGAAGCGGTTGCGGTCGTCGAAACTTTCGTTGAGGCCGCCTTCGCGGCGCGTGCCGATCGCCACCACGGGCACGGCCTGCGCATGGAAACGCGCGAGCAGCGCATCGATGTCGACATGGAGCATGCGGGCATAGGCGCGCATCACGCCCTTGGCAAAGGTCACGTCCGGCAGCGCCGCGACATCGCCCTGCTCGATGGCGGCCAGCTTGTGCGCGGCAACCTTCAGCCGCGCGCTGACATCTTCCAGCGAGAAGCGCTGATCCTTGCGCGCCTGCGCCAGGCGTTCGCCAATCTCGCGCGCCACCGCCTCGCGTCCGGCGTCGGCGGTGGTACCGCCCACGTGACCCGTCGCTGCAGTCTGGCCTTCGGCGCGCTCTTGCTCACTCATCCCATGCTCCTTGTTCGTATGCGGTCAACTCACGCGAGTCGGGAAAACGGCTGCGCAGCTGGGCCACCATGGCATTCTGCGCCGCGACGTCGCCCTGACGGCGGGCAATGCGCGCACCCAGCCAGAGGGATTGCGCGCTGACGAAACTACTGTTGTTGACGCGCCCGGTGTATTCCTTCGCACGCGGGAAGTCCCCGCGCTGGTAGTAGAGCAACGCCAGGTTATTGTTCACTTCCGGGTTGTTGCGGTCGTAGCGCAACGCGCCGAACAGGCTCTTCTCGGCCGCCTCGCCGTCGCCGTTGCGCAACTGGCAGGCGCCGAGGCTGGTCAGGGGCTTGACCGGGCCGCTTGCCGACGGCACCGTGATCGCGCGCTCGAGCAAAGGCACGGCCTCCCGGTAACGGCCGTTCATGCAAAGGAACCAGCCGTAGTTGTTGAGCACGTCGCCATCGTCGGGACGCATCGACAGCGCGCTGCGGAAGCTGTCCTCGGCCAGCGCGCGCTCGTTCATGTTCATGTAGACCAGCGCGCGAATATGGTAGGCATCGACCAGCGTCGGGTCGATGGCGATGGCCTGCCTGGCCTCATCCAGCGCGACGCTATATTGGCCKGCCKACAGGTAGCTGGTAGCCAGCTGCAGCCGGATGGTGGCGCGCCGCTTGACATCGGTCTGATCGGACGCGGTCTGGACATCCGGCTTGGGCGGKGGCGGCAGCTGGCAGGCAGACAGCATCATCAGCCCCATCAGGACTGCGACTATCAGACGCGTCATGCAGGGCGAGCCTCTTGCGGCTGGCCGGCACCCGGCGCGCTTGCCATGGGTGCCGCCACGATTGGCGTGATCTTCCCGAACTTGCCGCGCTCCGCCAGGCGGGTGCGGTCCTTGACCTCGCCGGCGAGCTGGCCGCACGCCGCATCGATGTCGTCGCCACGCGTCTTGCGGATGGTGGTGACGATGCCCGCATCCATCAGGACCTGGGCGAAGCGGCGGATCTGGTCGTTGTTMGAGCGCTTGAGGCCCGATTCCGGGAAGGGATTGAACGGGATCAGGTTGAACTTGCATGGCACGTCGGCCACCAGCTTCAGCAGTTCCCGGGCATGCTCGACACCGTCGTTGACGCCGTCCAGCATGCAGTATTCGAAGGTGATGAAATCGCGCGGCGCAAACTCGAGATAACGGCGGCAGGCCGCCATCAGTTCCGCCAGCGGGTAYTTCTTGTTGAGCGGSACCAGCATRTCSCGCAGCGCATCGTTGGATGCGTGCAGCGACACCGCCAGGGCCACGGGCAGGTCCCTGGACAGCCGGTCCATCATCGGCACCACGCCGGACGTGGACAGCGTCACGCGCCGGCGCGACAGCCCGTAGGCATTGTCGTCCAGCATCAGGCGCATGGCGGGGACTACCTGGTCGTAGTTCAGCAGCGGCTCGCCCATGCCCATCATCACCACGTTGGAGATGACGCGGTCGTCCTTGGGGCCGCGCCCCAGCTGGGCGCGCATGGCGAACTCGGCCATCCASARCTGGCCGATGATCTCGCCRGTSGACAGRTTGCGCGAGAARCCCTGCTTGCCRGTCGARCAGAACCGGCAGTTGACGGCGCACCCSGCCTGCGAGGACACGCACAGCGTACCGCGCGTTTCCTCGGGGATGTACACCGTCTCCACCGCATTGCCGGCACCGACGTCGAGCAGCCATTTGCGCGTGCCGTCGGCCGACAGGTTGTCGGTGATGGCGGCAGGCGAGCGGATCTCGGCGCGCGTGGCGAGCTTTTCGCGCAGCGACTTGGCGAGATCCGACATGGCGTCGAAGCGGCTGGCGCCGAACTGGTGAATCCAGCGCTGCAACTGCCGCGCACGAAACGGCTTCTCGCCGAGCTCGCCGCAATAGGCGGTGAGCGCGTCCGCATCCAGATCGAGCAGGTTGACGAGATCGTTCATGACGGCAGTATCGACTTCAAGGTCAGTCTAGTGCTGGGGAATAAACCAGACAATCAGCGGCTGTAAACGTTCATGCCGGGGAAGAAGAACGCGATTTCGACGGCAGCCGTTTCCGCTGCGTCMGAGCCGTGCACGGCATTGGCGTCGATGCTGTCGGCGAAGTCGGCGCGAATGGTGCCCTTGTCGKCCTTCTTCGGGTCGGTTGCGCCCATCAGGTCGCGGTTCGTCAGGATGGCGTTCTCGCCTTCCAGGGCCTGGATCATGACCGGGCCGGAAATCATGAAGTCCACCAGGTCCTTGAAGAACGGGCGGGCGCTGTGCACGGCGTAGAATTGCTCTGCTTCGCCGCGCGACAGGTGAGCCATCTTGGCAGCCACGACCTTCAGGCCGGCGGCCTCGAAGCGAGCGTAGATCTGGCCGATGACGTTCTTCGCCACGGCATCCGGCTTGATAATGGACAGGGTGCGTTCGATCGCCATAAAAACTCCGAAAAATGAAGGGGTTACAATTGGAATAAACGTGCAATTCTAGCACGAGACGGTTATGGTTTCGATAACGCCCCTGCCGCCGCGCCACCGCCCTGGCCGGCCAGCCCCCCTTGCCCGGCAATAGGCCCCTTTAGTCACTTTGATATTTGCTGGCCTACAGGGAACGCCGGGCGCGGCCGATAATCGAATGAACGTTGGCCGCGCGGGGCGAGATTACACCTTGATGACAAAGTGGCGGTTAAGTTTCACAGCCCTTGCAATTCGCCCTATGCGATGCCACATTGGCGATGTGCCCGCCTGGGTCAACCCGGCGCCTCACCGTTCTTGAGACAGGAGTCACCATGGATAACAAGCTGAATACCTACGGTTTCGGCAGCGGTACCGCAACCAGCGACGTTGTGGTCCGCAATCGGGTAATGCGCAACACCTACTGGCTGCTCGCCATTTCGATGATCCCGACCGTCCTCGGCGCCTGGATCGGCGTGGCGACCGGCTTCAGCCTGATGCGGGGCAGCCCCGGCCTGTCGCTGATCCTCTTCCTGGGGATCGCGTTCGGCTTCWTSTAYGGCATCGAGAAGACMAAGAACAGCAGCATGGGCGTGGTCCTCCTGCTAGCGTTCACTTTCTTCATGGGCCTGATGCTGTCGCGGCTGATCGGATCCGTGCTGCAGTTCTCGAACGGCCCCGCGCTKATCATGTATGCCTTTGGCGGCACTGCGGCGGTATTCGGCGCCATGGCGACMGTCGCCACGGTCAGCAAGCGCGATTTCTCCGGCCTGAGCAAGTTCCTCTTCGTCGGCGTGATCCTGCTGATCCTGGCCAGCGTMGCCAATATCTGGCTGCAACTGCCGTCGCTGATGATCACGGTGTMGGTCATCGCCATCGGCATCTTCTCGGCCTACATCCTGTTCGACGTGCAGCGCGTGCTGAACGGCGGCGAGACCAACTACATCACGGCCACGCTGGCGATCTACCTGGACGTGTACAACGTCTTCGCCAACCTGCTGGCGCTGCTGGGGATTTTCGGCGGCAGCCGCGATTAKGAGCCCCGCTTCGCTTCGTTTGAAGCAAGCGCCCGGACAGACGACCTGACCGCACCGCCCCCCAAAAAAGAAGCCAGCGCATCCGCGCTGKCTTTTTTTCGTGCCGCCAGCCCGGGCGTTAATCGCGGTCGAACACCGCGATCGATTCCACGTGGGAGGTATGCGGGAACATATTGACCACGCCCGCGCCCGACAGCCGGTAGCCGGCCTCGTGCACCAGCAGGCCGGCGTCGCGCGCCAGCGTGGCCGGGCTGCACGACACGTAGACGATGCGCCGTGGCAGCACATCGCTGCCGGCCCGGGCCAGCTCTGCGAGCGCCTTGCACACCGCCAGCGCGCCCTCKCGCGGCGGATCGACCAGCCAGCGGTCGAAGCGGCCCAGCGCGGCGATATCCTCGGCACCAACCTCGAACAGGTTGCGGCAGGCAAATTCCGTCTTGTGGTCTAGGCCGTTCCTGGCCGCATTGGCCAGCGCCCGCGTCGTCAGCAGCTCGCTCCCCTCGATCCCCATCACCGTGCGACCGCGCGTGGCCAGCGGCAGCGTGAAGTTACCGATACCGCAGAACAGGTCGAGCAGGCGGTCATCAGGCTGCGCATCKAGCAGGCTCAACGCCCGCCCGATCAATACACGGTTGATCTGGTGGTTGACCTGCGTGAAATCGGTSGGCTTGAACGGCATGCGGATGCCKAACTCGGGCAGGGTGTAGGCCAGCTCGCGGTCCAGCGGATAGAACGGCACGACCGTGTCCGGCCCCTTGGACTGCAGCCAGAACTGCACTTCGTGCCGGTCGGCGAAGGCGCGCAACAGGTCCTCGTCCGCCGTGGTCAGCGGCTCCAGGATGCGCAGCACCAGCACGGTCACGTCCTGGCCGACCGCCAGCTCGATCTGCGGYATGCGATCGCGGATCGACAGCCCCGTGACCAGCTCGCGCAGCGGTACCAGCATGGCCGAGACATGCGGCGGCAGCACTTCACAGCGCGTCATGTCGGCCACGAAGCTGCTCTTGCGCTCGTGGAAACCGACCAGCACCCCACCCTTCTTCGCGACATAGCGCACCGTCAGGCGGGCGCGGTAGCGGTAGCCCCAGTCGGGCCCGGCGATCGGGCGGAACACCACGTCCGGGCGCAGCTTCGACAAGTGCCAGAGATCGTCTTCGAGCACGCGCTGCTTGATCGCCAGCTGCGCGCGCGAGTCCAGGTGCTGCATCGAACAGCCACCACAGACGCCGAAATGCTGGCAGCCCGGCTTCACCCGCATGGGGGTGGCCTGCTTGATCTCGACCAGCGCCGCCTGCTCGAAGCTGGCCTTGCGCTTGAAGCTGCGATAGCTCACGGTTTCCCCGGGCAGCGCGCCTTCGACGAAGATCACCTTGCCGGGAGTGCCGTCCTCGTTGACCAGCCGGCCGACGCCGCGCGCCTCCATATCGAGGCTATGGATCTGCACGACCGGCTGGGCGGCGGAGGGAACGGCAACAGGAACGGACGAGGCGGCGGGAACGCCACCTTCCGGCGCCGGTTGGGCTTGCGGTTGAGTCACGGCTTGGGACACTTGGGGAGCTGTCGTATTGTTTTGCGAAAGCGCGATTGTATTCCAGACCCGGCCCGGCACGGCCGCCCAATGGGGCGATGCCGGGTGAAGGCGGACACGGCCAGCGACGAAACGAGCGCACGACAAGTGCGCGCGATTGGCGCAACATGGACACAGCGTGCAAACCCAGCCGGCAGGCGAGCAGGAGGCGACATGGAACTGATCTCGTGGAATATCCAGTGGGGCCGCGGCGCCGATGGCCGCGTCGACCTGGCCCGCACGGTGCGAACGCTGCGCGCCATTGCTGATGCCGACGTGCTGTGCCTGCAGGAAGTCACGCGCGGATACACCGAACTCGGCGGCGGCCCMGGTGCCGACCAGGTCGCGGAACTGACGGCGCTGCTGCCCGGCTACCGCATCCTCTACGCACCCGGCGTCGACCGCCTGGCCGCCGACGGCTCGCCGCGCCAGTTCGGCAACCTGATCGCCACGCGCCTGCCGGTGCGCGAGGTATTCCGCCACGCCCTGCCCTGGCCCGCCGACGCGACCGTGCCATCGATGCCGCGCGTAGCGCTGGAAGCTACCGTGATGGCAGACGACCGGCGCCTGCGCGTGATCTGCACACACCTGGAGTACTACTCCACGCATCAGCGCGCGGCCCAGGCGGATGCGCTGCGCAACTGGCACCGCGAGGCCTGCGAGCACGCKAGCCAGCCTGGCTTGCGCGAAGGCAGGCCGGGCCCGTTCACACCCGAGCCGCGCCCCGTTTCCGCGGTACTGTGCKGGGATTTCAACAGCGTCCCCGACGATATCGCCTACTTGCGCATGCTGGCCCCGTACGACAACTCGCACGAGCCCGGCGTGGTCAGCTGGCACGACGCGTGGATGCGCGCCCACCCCGGCCAGCCCCACGCGCCCACCTGCGCGCTGMACGACAAGGAACAGTGGCCGCAGCGGCCCTTCGCCTGCGATTTCATCTTCATCACGGAAGACCTGCAGCCGCGCTTGCTGTGCTGCGAGGTGGACGGCGAAACGCAGGCTTCCGACCACCAGCCGCTCTACCTCTCGCTGGCGGACGAATAGCGCCCGGGGACGAATGGCAAACGCCCCGGCGCGGCATGGCCGCGACGGGGCGTTGCAAGACAAGCGGCAAGCGCGCGGTTCAGATCTCGGGTTCTTCCTCGTCATCGCCGCCGGCATGCACCGGCTTGATGCGAAAGGCACGCAGGTAGTCCATCCACTGCGCGCCGGGCAACTCGGCAAGCGACTCCTGCACGAACTCGACTTCGGTATCGAACTGCCGGGGCGTCAGCCCGCCACGCATCAGCTKGAAGCGGCAATACACCAGGTAGGTATTGACGACATCGGTCTCGCAGTAGTCGCGGATCGCGCCCAGCTGACCGTCCTGGTAGGCCTGCCAGACCTTGCTGCCGTCCATGCCCATCTTGCCGGGAAAGCCGCACAGCTTGGCGAGGTCATCGAGCGGCGCACTGGCGCGCGGCTGATACATGGCCAGCAGGTCCATCAGGTCCAGGTGCCGCATGTGATAGCGGCTGATGTAGTTGTTCCACTTGAAGTCGCGGCTGTCGGACTCGCTGCCCTCGCCCATCTCCCAGTAGCGCGGCGCCAAGATGCCGTGCACCAGGCCGCGGTAGTGCAGCACGGGCAGGTCGAAGCCGCCACCGTTCCACGACACCATCTGTGGCGAGTAGCGCGCCACCAGGTCGTAGAACTTCTGGATCAGGACAGCCTCGCCATCTTCCGCCGTACCCAGGGAGCCCACATGGAAAACCGGGCTGCCGTCGCGCTGGTTGCGCCGCAGGACACACGAGATCGCGGCGATGCGCTGCAGGTAATGGGGCAGGAAATCGCTGCCGGTCTTGTCGCGCCKGGCCGCGAAGGCATGCTCCGCGACTTCGGCATCGGTCATTGAATCGGGATGGTCGTGAAGACGACGCAAACCATCGACATCGGGAATGGTCTCGATGTCGAATACCAGCACAGGTGTCATAGAACGGCGTCCTTGCGCACGCCTTGGGAAGCGAAATGGCGCTTGAGCTTGACCAGCGCCTCTTGCTGGATCTGGCGCACGCGCTCGCGCGTCAGCCCCATCTCCTCGGCAAGTTCTTCCAGCGTGGCTGGCTCGATATGGTTAAGGCCGAAGCGGCGCTCGACGACGTAGCGGTGTTTCTCCGACAGGCGCGCCAGCCACTGCTTCATCAGGTTTTCCAGTTCGCGGTGCGCGACTTCCTGGTCGGGCGCGGCGTTATGCTCGTCCGAGAGGAAATCCAGCAGGCTGGAACCGGGATCCAGGTCGAACGGCGTATCGAGCGAGGTGGTGTGCTCGTTGAGCGMGAGCACATCCTGTATCTCGTCGGGCGTCTTGCCCAGCAGGTGGGCGATGTCCTCCAGGCTTGCGTCGCGCCCGTCCGTGCCGCCCTTTTCCAGATGGCGCTTGGCGCGCAGCACCTGGTTGAGTTCGCGGATCACATGGACCGGCAGGCGCACCGTGCGGGCCTGGTTCATGATKGCACGCTCGATGCTCTGGCGGATCCACCATKTCGCGTAGGTCGAAAAACGGAAGCCGCGCGAGSGATCGAATTTCTCGATGGCATGCATCAGCCCGAGATTGCCTTCCTCGATCAGGTCCAGCAAGGGCACGCCCCGATTGAGGTAGCCCTTGGCGATACTGACCACCAGTCTCAGGTTGCGCTCGATCATGACCTGCCGCGCCGAGAAATCGCCGCCCTTGGCCAGCGTCGAGAAATGCAGCTCCTCGGGCGCGGACAGCAGCGGCTTGATGCTGATGCGGTTCAGGTAGTGCTGGACCGTATCGGCGGCCAGCTCGGTATGCAGCACGGTGCGGAAGTCGTCGTGGTCCGGCGCAGCGGCTTCCCTGCCGTTCTCACCTTCCTCTTCTTCGTCGGCTTCGTCGTCTTCCTCGTCGCGGGCCTGGCGCTCGACTTCCTCGACCATCAGATCGGCTTCGCGCAGGCCTGCCGCGCTGCCGGTGGTGATCGGCTCATCGGTCAGCGGAACGAGGTCGGCAGCGGGATCCTGGTCGTATGCCTCGGCATCGGCCTGGGCCACGCCAGCGGACTGCTGCATCTCCGGCTGCTTGGAACGCCGGGTCCGGCTGGTGCTTCCGGTTGARACAGTTTTCTGGCGTGGCATGAATCCTCACTGTGGCGGCAGATACCGCATCGGATCGACTGGTTTCCCGTTTTTTCTGACCTCGAAATGCAGCTTCACTCGATCGGTGTCGCTGTTGCCCATCTCTGCAATCTTTTGTCCCTTGCGGACCGTTGCCTGCTCAGTCACCAGCACCTTGTCGTTGTGGCCGTACGCAGTGAGATATGTATCGTTGTGTTTGATGATGACAAGATTCCCGTAGCCGCGCAAGGGGCCAACGTGAATCACGCGGCCGTCATCGGCAGCCTGTACCGGATCGCCCTTCTTGCCGGCAATATCGATGCCTTTGTTGCCCTTGTCGTCAAAGCGGCCGATCAACTGGCCGGTCACCGGCCATGCCAGCTTGATACCGTTGTCCGCGGCGGCACCGGAAGCCGGCGCGGCGGACGTGGCGGGCGCGCCGGAGGCGGCCGCCGACGGCAGCGGCGTGGGCACCGGGCGGGCCTGGTCGATCGGCTGGCCTTGCACGCTGCCCGGCGTCACCGGCACCGTGGCCACGCCCGGGCCGGCGTTGACGTCGGCTCCCGGGGGCGCCACGCGCAACAATTGACCCACTTCGATCTGGTTCGGGTTGGTCAGCTGGTTCCAGGTGGCCACGTCGCGATACGATTGGCCGTTCTCCAGCGCGATTCGATAAAGCGTATCGCCTCGCTTGACTCGATAGTATCCAGGCGGTGCGGGCTCCAGCGGGKCAACCCCCGMCACGCCGGCGCCGGACGTGCGGTCCACCACGGGAGCCGGCATCGGCGAGGAGGCACACGCCGCCAGCAGGGACAACAACAAAGACGCGGTGACAAGCTGCCCGGCACGGGCGATACGTTCCGTATTCACGATATTGTGCATAGTTCGACTCAGATGGTGCCCGATTTTAATGGCACAAAGAAAACGGCTTCAAGCGCGGTCCGGTGAAATCGATGGCGGTTACGCCGCTCGATCAACAATAACTGCTGCGTGACGGTCTGGCCCGGCCCGCCGGCGGTGGGCGCCACGGCAACCGGGGCGATCAGGCGCCCGCCAATGGCCAGCTGCTCCAGCAACGCCTGCGGCACCTCCATGCCGGCGGCGGCCAGGATGATGGCGGAAAACGGCGCGGCCTGCKGCAAGCCCAGCATGCCATCGCCGTAATGCAGGCGCAGGTTTGGCACGCGCAGCGGCCGCAAGTTCGCCTTGGCTTGTTMGTGCAGCGGACGGATCCGCTCGATAGAGAACACTTCGCTCGCTACCAGGCTCAGTACCGCCGCCTGGTAGCYGCAGCCGGTACCGATCTCCAGCACGCGCGCCAGGGGCTCGTCGGCGGCCAGCCCGTCGCGCAGCAGCTCGATCATGCGCGCCACCACCGACGGCTTGGAAATGGTCTGCTGGTGGCCGATCGGCAGCGCCGCATCTTCGTAGGCCTGCGACGCAAGGCCTGGCTCCACGAAAAGGTGGCGCGGCACGGTGGCGATGGCGTCGAGCACGCGGTCGTCGCGAATGCCTCCTGCGCGCAAGCGTGCCGCCAGCGCGCCGCGCGCACGCTCGGAGGCCATGCCGCCGCCGCCCGCGGTGGCAGCGCTGGCTCGCGCCTGCACCGCGCTGGCMGCCGGCGCCGGGGTGGGCAAGCCTGGCG